>JBOIFZ010000283.1:0-2724 GCA_050741735.1 Burkholderiales bacterium | reverse complement strand
TCGCAATTCTCTCAAAAGCCTGCTTGTCGAACACGGCAATGTCGGCGAGCACCTTGCGGTCCATTTCGACCGATGCCTTCTTCAGCCCGTTGATCAGCGTGCTGTAGGTCAAGCCGAATTCGCGTGCTGCGGCGTTGATCCGCACAATCCACAGCGCGCGGAAATCACGCTTCTTCTGGCGGCGATCACGGTAGGCATACTGCCCGGCCCGCATCACCGCCTGTTTGGCGATACGGAAGACGTTGCCGCGGCGGCCGCGGAAACCCTTGGCTTTGGCGAGGACCTTCTTGTGTCGCGCATGCGCGGTTACTCCGCGTTTGACTCTTGGCATGGCTGTCCCCCTTACGCGTACGGAAGCATGGCACGGATATGTGCGTGATCCGATGCTTTCACGGCAGTCGTACCGCGCAGATGGCGCTTGCGCTTGGTCGACTTCTTGGTAAGGATGTGGCGCAGGTTCGCCTGCGAGCGTTTGAAGCGGCCGTTACCCAGCGCGCGGAAGCGCTTAGCGGCAGCGCTTTTGGTCTTCATCTTGGGCATGAATCAATTCCTTTGTTTTAGCCTGACGCCGGGTGGCCGCAGGCGGCGCTTTGGAACCCGGACATCACTTGTTTGACTACGGTGACTGATGACTATTAATCGGCAACTGGCAAAAACCATTCGCCGATCCCACTGGACACCAGTTACTGACTACCCATCACGAATCACTTTTTCCTGGGCGACAGCACCATGACCATCTGCCGGCCCTCCATCTTCGGAAACTGCTCGACCGCGCCGTAGGGCTCGAGGTCTGCCTTCACGCGCTCCAGCAGTTTGACGCCGAATTCCTGATGCGCCATTTCGCGGCCGCGAAAGCGCAATGTCACCTTGGTTTTGTCGCCTTCCTCGAGGAAACGGATCAGGTTGCGCAGCTTGATCTTGTAATCGCCTTCGTCGGTGCCGGGCCGGAACTTCACTTCCTTGACCTGAATCTGTTTCTGCTTGAGTTTCGCCTCGTGCCTTTTCTTGGCTTCGCTGTACTTGAACTTGCCGAAATCCATTAGCCGGGCAACCGGCGGTTTTGCCGTAGGTGCGATTTCCACCAGGTCGATTTCCAGTTCCTCCGCCATGGCATTCGCCTCGGCGAGGCTGACAATCCCGATTGGCTCACCCTTGATGCCGATGAGCCGGACCTCCGGCGCAGTGATCTCGCCGTTGATCCTGACGTCCTTGTCCTGAGCTATGAGCAGACCTCCATCAAAAAATTAAGCCGTACTTCCCGCATTGGGCAGCTCGGATCTCAGCCGTGCGACAAAGGCGTCGAACGACATCTGGCCGAGATCAGCACCCCCCCGGGTACGCACGGCAACGGCGTTTGCAGCGACCTCCTTATCCCCGACGATCAACTGATAAGGCAGCTTCTGCAAACTATGTTCGCGAATCTTATAGGTAATTTTCTCGTTTCTCAAGTCCGCAAAGGCGCGCACCCCCGCGGCCTTGAGGCGCTTGGCGACCCCGCCGGCATATTCAGCCTGGTGATCAGAGATGTTCATGATCACCACCTGCTGGGGGGCCAGCCATAGCGGCATCGCCCCGGCGTGGTTCTCGATGAGGATGCCGATGAAGCGCTCCAGCGATCCCAAAATCGCTCGGTGGAGCATAACCGGCGTCTTCCTGCCGTTATCTTCGGTGATGTACTCGGCGCCCAGCCGCTTCGGAAGCTCGAAATCGAGCTGCAGGGTGCCGCACTGCCACACCCTGCCGATCGAGTCCTTGAGAGAAAAATCGATCTTCGGACCATAGAAGGCTCCCTCGCCGGGGTTGAGGTCCCAATTGAGGCCCTTGGCGTCCAGCGCCGCCTTGAGCGCCGCTTCGGCCCGGTCCCAGGTCTGGTCAGAACCGATGCGTTTGGCTGGCCGGGTCGACAGCTTGATCAGGATCTCGTTGAAGCCGAAGTCGGCGTACACCTCTTGCAGCAACTCGATGAACGCCGATGCCTCTTCCTGGACCTGGTCCTCGGTACAGAATATATGCGCGTCGTCCTGGGTGAATCCGCGCACCCGCATGATCCCGTGCAATGCCCCGGACGGCTCGCTGCGGTGGCAGGCGCCGAACTCGGCAAGCCGCAAAGGCAGGTCGCGGTAGCTCTTGATGCCCTGGTTGAAGATCTGCACGTGCCCCGGGCAGTTCATCGGTTTCACCGCGTATTCGCGCTTCTCCGACTCGGTGGTGAACATCAGTTCGCGAAAGTTCTCCCAGTGCCCGGATTTTTCCCACAGCACGCGGTCGATCACCTGCGGGGTGCGCACTTCCCGGTAGCCGTGCCGCGACAGCGTTTCGCGCATGTATTGCTCGACCTGCTGCCAGATGGCCCAGCCCTTGGGATGCCAGAACACCATCCCGGGCGCCTCGTCCTGGAGGTGGAACAGGTCGAGTTGCCTGCCGAGCTTGCGGTGGTCGCGTTTTTCCGCCTCCTCGATCCGGAACAGATAGGCGTCGAGATCTTCCTTTTTCGCCCAGGCGGTGCCGTAGACACGCTGCAGCATTTCGTTCTTCGAGTCGCCGCGCCAGTATGCCCCGGCGACCTTGAGCAACTTGAAGACTTTGAGCTTGCCGGTGGAAGGCACGTGGGGGCCGCGGCACAGATCGGTGAAGTTCGCCTGGGTATACAGGGAAATCGGCTCCTCGCCCGGGATCGCCTCGATGATCTGCGCCTTGTAGTGTTCGCCCTGGTTCCTGAAAAAG
>JBOIFZ010000282.1:0-14428 GCA_050741735.1 Burkholderiales bacterium | reverse complement strand
ACGAGTTTCTCGTCGAGAACGATATTGGTCCTCACCATACACCTCCAGATGTGTATGGTTTGGATTGTATGGTTCCGGGGCTGTGGTTGGCAAGAGATCGATCGGAGCCTTCCCCGATCGCTGGTCGCAGCGTTCACAGCACTTTCTTCCGTCTTTCAGAGGCTGCAGGGCTTTCAAAAACAGTGACGAGTTACGGGTGACGGGAAAAAGCCAGCGTTGAGTGCTACGTGATGTGAAACGGCGTGACGGCGCGAATCAACCTATGAGGGATCTATCGACCGACGGCTCGTAAACATCGCAAATATCTTCAGTTTCAGTTGACAAGCCGTTGAAGCGCCTTCGACACGGCGGTCTGGTCGCCTGCAGCGAGTCGTCCCAACGTCTCGATGATCAGGCGATGGTCCAAGGTGAATAATTTCATCCGCACTATCGATTCCACCGGAAGTCCCGCCTCTTTCAGACTCTTGATTGACACGTCCAAAGGCCATGGAGTGTGCGTAGCCGACGTGATCATTGCCAGAACGCTGTGGCCCGCAGGAGTATTGAATTCGCTCTCGTTTGAAATGACGAGAGCGGGACGAACCTTTTTTGCCCGTTTGTCGCTGAACGGAAAAGGTACTTTGACGACGTCGAATCCGCTAAAGGTCACGATAGGCCTTGTCGTCCGCCTCAGAGTCCCATTCGGAAAGCGTACCGCTCACCGCTTTCAGGTACTCCACGTCCACCGGACGGACTCGCCGCACCACGACCTCGCCCTTCTGTTTGACGTCCCAGGCGAGCATGTCCCCCGGCTTTGCGTCGAGGGCTTTGCGAACTTCGGCAGGGATCGTGGTCTGCCCCTTACTCGTGATTTTCGCGACTATCGTCATAGGTAATTTCTGGTAAGTAGTCCTTACCTCCTTACTTTATGGCCAGTGACGCCAAAATACAAGCCAAGCGTGAACAGAGGCTGTTCGTCAGTTCCTGCAGCCGCATAAAGTGAGACTGAAGCTTAACGATCCGACCTTTGTCATGCAAACAATGAAACCTCTATGAAATTTAAATTCAACGAGTTAGCTGTTAGGCAAAGACAATCCCAAGGCAGGGCGGACGGTCAGGAAGTTGCGGGCTTGGCTGGCACGACCAGCGCGGTCGGCTTCAGTTTCTCCGGCAGCACCCGGCCCATGCGCGCGCGCTTGAGGACGTGGTGGGCGAGCTTGTCCTTTACCAGCAGCAGTTCCTTTTCCTTGCCGTTGCGGTTGACGCCGCGCACGATCAGCCTGGGCTGATCGGAGACCACGACGGCAAACAGCCTGTCGCCTTCGTCGAGCCCCATCACGATGGTGCCGCGACCGCGCGGCTGGTACTTGAGTTCAGCGATCGCGAACAGCAGCAGCCGCCCGCCCTCGGAGAGCGCTGCCACGAAATTGCCTGCCGATTCTTCGTAAACGAAGGGCGCGATCGGGGTGTCGTTTTCCTCCAGCGTCATGAACTCGCGGCCGGCCTTGCGGTTGGAGACCATGTCGGCGATCTTCGACAGGAAGCCGTAGCCGGCTGTGGAGGCCACCAGCACCGGGGTTTCCGGCTTGCCGCCGAGGCAGTAGAGAATGTGCGCGCCTTCCTGCACTTCCACCAGCGAGGACGCGGGCACGCCGTCTCCGCGCGCCGGCGGCAGTTGCGAGGCCTCGACCGAGTACGCCCTGCCCTTCGAATCGAGGAAGATCACCGGCTCTACGGTGCGGCACCTGATCAGCGCCAGCAGGCTGTCGCCTTCCTTGAACGTCAGCGTGGCCGGATCCACTTCCCAGCCCTGGCGCGCGCGTACCCAGCCTCTGGTCGAAAAGATCACGCTAACCGGCTCGTCGATGATCGGGGTTTCGATCACCGCCTTCTCGGATTCCTCGATGCGCGTACGGCGCTTGTCGCCGAAGGTCTTGACGTCATCCTCGATCTCGGAGACCACCAGGTCCTCCAGAACCTTGCGGTCCTTGAGGATCTTCTCCAGGCCCTTCTGTTCCTTCTGCAGGTCCTTCAACTCCTGCTCGATCCTGATTTGCTCGAGTTTCGCCAGTTGCCGCAGGCGGATTTCGAGGATGTCGTCGGCCTGGCGCTCGGACAGCTTGAACGCCTTGATCAATGCGGCCTTCGGATTGTCTGCGTTGCGGATGATCTTGATCACCTTGTCCACGTTCAGCAGCACGATCATGCGGCCTTCGAGGACGTGGATGCGGTCGAGCACTTGCGCCAGCCGGTGCTGGGTGCGCCGGGTGACGGTCGCAAAGCGGAACTTGATCCATTCGGCGATCACCTCGCGCAGGTTCTTGCCGGTGGGCCGCCCGTCGAGGCCGATCATTACAAGATTTATCGCGACGTTGCCTTCCATGCCGGTCTTGGCCAATAACAGATTGACGAATTCGGTCTCGTCGATCTTCGAGGTCCTGGGTTCGAACACCAGGCGCACCGGGTGCGTACGGTCGGATTCGTCGCGTGCCTTGTCGAGCATCGCCAGCATCAATTGCTTCTCGCGCGTCTGCTCGGGCGTGAGCGATTTCTTGCCGGGCCTGGGCTGGGGATTGGTGATTGCCTCGATTTCCTCCAGCACCTTCTTCGCCGAGGTGCCCGGCGGCAGTTCGTACACCACCATCTGCCACTGGCCGCGGGCCAGGCGCTCGATGTTCCAGCGCGCGCGCACCCGCACCGAACCGCGGCCGGTCGCGTACGCCTCCTTGAATTCCGCGCGCGGCGTGATGATCTGCGCGCCGCCCGGAAAGTCCGGCCCCTTGATTTGCTTCATCAGGCCGGCGATGCTGATCTCGGGATCGCGGATCATCGCGATCGCGGCGTTGGCGACTTCGTTGAGGTTGTGGCTGGGGATCTCGGTCGCCATGCCGACCGCGATGCCGGAAGCGCCGTTCAGCAGCACCATCGGCAGCCGCGCCGGGAGCACCGTCGGCTCCTCGCGCGTGCCGTCGTAGTTGGGCGCGAAATCCACCGTGCCCTGGTCCAGCTCGGCCAGCAGCACTTCGGCGATCCTGGTCAGCCGCGCTTCGGTGTAGCGGTAGGCCGCCGCTTCGTCGCCATCGCGCGAGCCGAAGTTGCCTTCGCCGTCGATCAGCGGGTAGCGCATGGTGAAGTCCTGCGCCAGGCGCACCAAGGCGTCGTACACCGACTGGTCGCCGTGCGGGTGCAGCTTGCCGAGCACGTCGCCGACCACCGCAGCGGACTTGGTGCGCTTGGTGCCTGCGCGGGTGTTGGCTTCCCACATCGAGTAAAGGATGCGGCCCTGCACCGGCTTCTGCCCGTCGCCCACGCGCGGCAGCGCGCGATCCTTCACCGTGGCAATGGCGTACTGCAGGTACTGCGTCGAGGCGTACTTGCCGAGCGGGAGCGAATCGCCGAACTCGCCTGAGATCGGCGCGAAATGCGGCGGCAGCCCGCCGCCCCCGCCGTTTTGCGGTGGCGTTTCTTTTTTAATCTTTTTCTCGGCAACGGGAGTTTCGCCGTTGCCAAACAAATCAGGTTGATCTGGCATTTAAGAATCCGTGACGAACGTGACTGCGTGACGGGGTGAAGGGGAAAGGGAATAGGGAAAAGGGAATAGGGAATAGGGAAAAGTAGGGACGAACCTCTCGTGATCTGGTTTGCTTTCACTTTTCACCTTTCACCTTTGACCATTCACCTTTCGCCTTTGACCTTTCCTCTCGCCTCTCGCCTCTCGCCTCTAACCTCTTTCCTCTTTTCTCTCGCCTCTTACCTCTCGCCTCTCGTCTTACGATATATCCGCGTCTACCAGATTCCCGTAGGTCTCCATCCACTCACGCCGCTGCGAGGCGTTTTCGCGCGACATCATCATGTTGAAGATGTCCACGGAGACATCGACGCCGTCGTCGAGCATTACCGGCAGCATGCGGCGGGTATCGGGATTGAGCGTTGTTTCCCACAACTGTTCGGGGTTCATCTCGCCCAGGCCCTTGAAGCGGCTCACCGTCCACGAACCCGACTTCACGCCCTCGTCCTCGAGCTTCTCCTCGATGCCGGCGAGTTCCTGCTTGTCCAGTGCATAAAGTTTGCGCGCCGGCTTGCCCTTGCCCTGCGAAGGGACGTCAATGCGGAACAGAGGCGGCTGCGCGACGAACACGTTGCCGTTGTCGATGAGCTTGGGGAAGTGCCTGAAGAACAGGGTGAGCAGCAGCACCTGGATGTGCGCGCCGTCCACGTCGGCATCTGCGAGGATGATGATCTTCTTGTAGCGCAGCCCGGAGAGATCGACGTTATCGCCCGGCTGGTGGTGGTCCACGCCTATGGCAAGCGCGATCGCCTCGATCTCCTTGTTGGCGTAGAGCGTGTCGGCGCTGTCCTGCCAGGTGTTCTTTGGCTTGCCCTTGAGCGGGAGTACCGCCTGGAACTCCTTGTCGCGCGCCTGCTTCGCCGAGCCACCGGCGGAATCGCCTTCGACGATGAACAGTTCATTGCGGTCCGGGTCTTCGGAAGCGCAGTCGGTGAGCTTGCCGGGCAGCACCGCCACGCCCGAGGTCTTGCGCCGCTCCACTTTCTGCGCTGCGCGGGTGCGCGCGTTGGCCTGGGCGATCACCAGCTCGGCGATGCGCCGGCCTTCGTCCACATGCTGGTTGAGCCACAGCTCGATGGGATCGCGCACCAGCTGTGCGATGAGCTTGACCGCGTCGCGCGAGATCAGCTCGTTCTTGACCTGCCCCTTGAACTGGGGATCGAGCATTTTCACCGCCAGCACATACGATGCGCGCGACCACACGTCTTCGGGCACCACTTTCAATCCGCGCTGGCCCATCGCGTGCAGGTCGATGAAGTTCTTGATGGCGTTATAGACGCCTTCGCGCAAGCCGGCGACGTGGGTGCCGCCGAGGCGCGTCGGGATCATGTTGACGTACGACTCGGTGACCGGATCGCCTTCCGAGGTCCAGGCGATCGCCCACATCGCGCCCTCGCCTTCGGCGAAGTTGTCGGACTCGGACTGCGCGGCGATGTAGCGTTCGCCGAGGAAGGTGCTCGCCACCGGATCGAAACCGGCGATCGCGGATTCGAAGTAGCCCTTGATGCCTTCGGGAAAATGCCAGGTCTGGGTTTCGATCTTCTTGTTTTTCTCGATGCCGAGGCTGAACTTGACCCCTGGCAGCAGCATCGCCTTGGCGCGCAGCAGCGCGGCGATGTCGGCGGTGACGATCTTAGGAGAATCGAAGTATTTCGCGTCCGGCCAGAAGCGCACGCGGGTGCCGGTGTCGCGCGGGCCGACCCGGCCCAGTTTCTTCAGCGGATCCTTCACCTTGCCGTTGGGCGCGAACACGATGCGATGCTTCTCGCCATCGCGTTTGACTTCGACTTCGAGGCGGGTGGACAGCGCGTTGGGCACGCACACGCCCACACCGTGCAGGCCGCCGGCGATACGGTAGGCCGCGTCCTTGTCGGTCTTGCGGAACTTGCCGCCGGAATGCAGCGTGGTGAAGATCACCTGGACCGCGGGCACCTTCTTCTTTGGGTGGATGTCCACCGGGATGCCGCGGCCGTCGTCGGTGACTTCCGCCGAGCCGTCTGCGTAGAGCACGACGGTGACATTTTTTGCGAATCCGGCGAGACCTTCGTCGGCGGCGTTGTCGATGATCTCGACCAGCGCGTGGTTCGGATTCAACGGGTCGGTGTACATGCCCGGCCGGTGCAGGATCGGCGACAGGTCCTCGAGAATCTCGATGTCTTCGGCAGTGTAGGCGTTGGGTTTCTTTGCCATGTCGGTTTTCAGGTCACGCGTTTCTGCAATGCAATCAGGCCGCCCGCACGGGCGGCCGATGCAGAGTCTGGGGAAGGTCCGGAGGGAAGGAATCCGTGGAGGGCCGGCCTGGCCATCCCGGAGGTGTTGCGGTGCGCTGCGGTACGACTCACGGCGCGTATTGTAGTGCGTCCCACGGAATCCTTCATGAATCTTTCAACGCACGTCGGCGAGTTTCTCGAGTGCAGGTCCGGTAACGCGGAAGATGGTCCAGTCGTCCAGCGCCACCGCACCCAGCGATTTGTAGAAACGAATCGCCGATTCGTTCCAGTCCAGCGCCGCCCACTCGAAACGCCCGCAGCCGCGCATACGCGCGGTGCGCGCGACGTGCAGCAGCAATGCGCGTCCGTAGCCGTGCCGGCGCAGCGCGGGACGGACGTAGAGATCTTCCAGCCACAGGCCCTTGACGCCCAGAAACGTGGAGAAATTGTGGAAGTACACCGCGAAGCCCGCCGGCGTGTCGCCTGCGAAACCGAGCAGGACCTCCGCGCCCGGACGCCCGCCGAACAGTGATTCGCGCAGGCGCGCTTCGGTTGCAGATACCAGGTGGCTGAGGCGTTCGTACTCGGCCAGCTCCCTGACGAAAGCGAGCACAAGTGGAACGTCTTCCGGAGTGGCGGCGCGGATGTGGAATTCGGGTGCCGTTTCTTCATTCATGTCACAACTCCGATCAGCGTGATCTCAGGACGCAACCTTGGCGCGGATGCGCGGCACCCGTTTCGGCCTTTCGGACCTGAATTGCAACGCGGGAATATCCAGGAACTCGTCGCGCACGAAATCGAGGAAAAGGCGCACCTTGCTCGACAGGAAGCGCGCCGATGGATACACGGCATGGATGTCCACCGGCGGCGGCCCGTAATCGGCCAGCACCTGCGTGAGCCTGCCCTTGTCGATGTCTTCCTGCACGAACACGGCCGGCATGTGGGCAATGCCGATGCCTTCGAGCGCGGCGGCGCGGATGGTGATGGCGCTGTTGGCGCGGAAGTCTCCCTTGACGCGCACTGACAGCGGTCCCTGCGGCCCTTCGAACTGCCACTCGTTGCTGAACAGGTAGTTGTAGGTGATGCAGTTGTGCGCCGACAGATCGGCCGGCGAGTGCGGCGTGCCGCGCGCGCGCAGGTAGTCCGGCGAGGCGACACACACCCGGGCGACCCCGCCCACGCCACGGGCCACGACCTGCGAGTCGGCGAGATCGCCGAAGCGAATGGCGACGTCCACGCCTTCCTGCACCAGGTCCACGTAGCGGTCGTTCAGGGTCAGGTCTACGGCCAGCCCCGGGTACTTTTGGCGGAAGCGGAATACCAGGGGAAGCATGTAGAGCTGGCCGAAGGCCACCGGGGCGTTGACCCGCAGCAGCCCGGTGGTGCGGTTCTGCAGATCGGCGAGGCTGCTTTCGAGATCGGTGACCTCGTCGAGGATGTGCCGGCAGCGGTCGTAATACTTGCGGCCGGCTTCGGTCGGACTCAACTGCCGGGTGGTGCGGTTGAGCAGCCGGACGCCCAAATGTTCTTCCAAAGCAGTGAGTTGCTTGCTGACGGTGGGCTGGATGGTGCCCAATTCGCGGGCCACCGCGGAGAAGCTCCCGGTCTCCACGATGCGGACATAGAGGCGCATTTGATACAATCGATCCATCGGGAAACCAATTTATCACCTAATCTGCATAAATCCTATCTAAAACTTATAACTTGTAATTAATTGTGCATAAGTCTATATTCTGGCCATGGCAATGCCCAAATAGTGGAGGTTCGATATGGAAACGCTGCTTGAAACTTTTTTGCGCATGGTCCGGCACGCGCGCCGGGAGCCGCTGGAGTTCGATGCGAACGCGACCGTCAAGATCGAAACACGGCTGCTGCACCTGGCGTCCAGGGATCACGGTACCTTCCCTTTCCTGCCGTAAGTAAGGCTGTTGAATCGGCGGATCAGGCGGGATGGCCGGGACTGGGAAAGCCCGGACAGTGCGTACAGGGACACGATCTCCTCCCCCACGTATCTCTCTCCTCCTCCTTGAGCTACGTGGTTTTAGAGGGGCGCCAAGCGCCCCTCTTTTTTTGGCGAACTTGGGATTGGTTTTCGTGATCGGGAACGGGGCAACGACCTTCATCGAACTTCGAGTCCGACGCGCAATCATTATGAGGACGGGGAAGCGGCCACCCGATCATGGTGGCAACGGCAATATTTTCTGTGTATACATTGCACTGACGCGGTAAAAGTCAGTGATTACTTCTTTGGACACCCCATCGGAGGATGGACATGGGTAAGAAGGACAACAAGAAACCCGGCGGTGACGGCAAAGGCAAGAAGCGCGGAAAGAAAAAGAAGGGCGCCGTTTCGCTGCCGATCGAGGATGCGCTCGCCTGTCCGCCTTCGGCCCAGTTCTTCTACGAACTGGTGGTCGGTAACGGCATCGGCGAGGATGCGGTCAACGACGCGGTCGAAGCCTATCGGCGCGCCTGGGAATCGCGGCGCGAAAAAGCACTCGAAGCGGCACAGAAGCACGAGCACGACTGCGGCAAGTACTGCAAGTCCGGCGAGCATCTGATCCTCGGGCCCTTTCTCGGCCCGCAGGACTGGCGCGTCGAAGACGACGATCCGCAGCGCGCAACCACCTGGAGCTGGGTCGGTTTCCAATCGGTGCACTTCTGCCGCAAGAACTGACTCGACGGCCAGTCCTCGCGGCCGGGACCATCCAAAACTTTCCTGGCGTCACGGATATCCACAAAATCTGTGGATAACCTTGTGGATGGCTTGCGGCATTTTGCGCGAAACCGCTTTGCTGCTTATCCTCCCGTTGGTGCTGTTCAATTATTCAGCGGCACTGTCACCTCGCGACGACAAACAGAAAAAGACCTACTCCCGGAGGATTTTTTCCCCCATGCACATCACCGACATCCGCACCATTGCCGTCGAAGTCAAATTGCCGAAGCCGGTGTTCGACGCCAACTACACGATGGCGACCAAGCCGGCGCTGCTGGTCGAAGTCGAAACCGATCAGGGACTTGTCGGGCTCGGAGAAGCGGCGCACTTCGGCGGACCGATGGCTTCGACCGCGCAAGTCATCGAGCACGAGCTGCGCGACCATCTGGTCGGCCAGGATCCGCGGCAGATCGAGCATCTGTGGGAGACGATGCACCGGCGTGCGTACAAACACGCGCGCGGCGGCATCGTAATCGCCGCGATCAGCGGAATCGACATCGCACTCTGGGACCTGCGCGGCAAAATGGCGGGCATGCCGTTGTGGCAGTTGCTCGGTGGATACCGAAATCGAGTCCCCGCGTACGCGACTGGAGGCTTCTATTCCGAGGGCAAGGGAGTGCGCGAACTTACCAAGGAGATGGAGTCCTACGTCAGACACGGATTCCGCGCAGTCAAAATGAAAGTCGGGCGCAACGCCGGCATCGAACTCTCGCCGTTGCGCGTTATGGACAACCGCGGCCAATGCGAAGTCACGCTGGCGCAGGACCTGGAACGCGTCGCCGCGGTGCGCGATGCGATCGGCCCGGACATCAAGCTGATGGTGGACGCCAACGGCGCCTGGGATGTCGCCACCGCGGTGAAGATGGGCCGTGCGATGGAGCGCCACGACATCTATTGGTATGAGGAGCCGGTGTGGCCGGATGACGTCGCCGGCAGCGCCGAGGTCGCCGCCAAAGTCGGCATCGCGATTGCAGGCTATGAAACCTGCAGCTACGGCATCGTCGATTTCAACGAATATATCAAGGCGCGCGCGGTGCATTTCGTGCAACCGGACGTGGCGTGGGCGGGCGGGCTCACCGAATCGCTGAAGATCGCGCACATGGCGCAGGCCGCGAACCTGCCGATCGCACCGCACATCCACGGTTCGGCGGTGGCAGTCGCGGCGGCGGTTCACTTTCTCGGTGCTGTAAGGAACGGCTCGATGGCGGAAACCGTGTATCCCGCGCACGCGCTGATGACCGAGCTGGTCAAGGAGCCTTTCGTGGTGGACAAGAAAGGCGAAATCGAATTGCCCGATCGCCCCGGACTGGGTATCGAGCTCGATCACAGGATCGTGAAGAAGTATCGGGTGAAGTAAGAACAATCCTCACCGCAAAGATTCTTTTCAATACCCCCTTGAGGGGTACGCAAAGGCGCAAAGGAAACGCAGAGAAAACCAAAGGAAGCGTGTCAAAAGGCGGGGGGTCCCAATTTGTCCCGCCCAGTCGATATGTCGCGGTGACACGACGATCCACCTCTTTGCTTTTTACCGTCAAGTGTTTTTGCTTTCCTTTGCGTTTCCTTTGCGCCTTTGCGCCTTTGCGGTGAAGGTTTAATCTGCGCACTATTTCTTAGGCTTTCAGTTGCGCGCCAGGTCCTGCGCTGTAGCCGATGTAATAGATCAGGAACAGTCCGAACCCCAGCGACAGCAGCCCGGAAGCCACGCGCAGATAGGCGTTGAAGCGCGGAAAGCGATCGATCGAATAGGAGAACGGCGCGGCGATCGCCACGGTGATCAGCAACATGCCGGCGATGGTACCGACGCCGAACAGGAACAGGTACACCATGCCCCATAACGGGTCCTTGATCGCGGTGAGCACCAGCAGCGCCACCGCTGCCGATCCGGCCAGTCCATGCACGACGCCCACTACCAGAGGGCGCACCATCTGATAGAGCCCGATCCCGCCCAGTTTGCGGTCCAGCCAAGCCTGCGGTGTCCGGTCTTCGGGATGTCCATGGTTCGCCTCGCCATGGCCGTGGGTATGCGTATGCGCGTAGTCACCATGGGCATGGGTATGGGCGTGAAGCGAGCCGGAACCCGGCGCCACATTGTCGCGAATCCATTGGTTGAGGCCGGTCAGGTTGAGGAAGCCGAGCACCACCAGCATCACCCCTACGGCGAACTCCATCGCCAGCCCGGTGCGCGGCGGAATGACGATGGAGAAAAGAATGATCGCCCCGCCGACGATCGCCACCGTCAGCGTGTGGCCCACTCCCCACAATGCGCCGATCAGCGCCGCGCCGCGCAACGAGCGCTGGCGGCTGACGATAGTCGAAATCGCGATGACATGGTCGGCATCGGTGGCGTGACGCATACCGAGAAAGAAGCCGACTGCAAGCAGCGAGAGCGTGGTGATCAAGACCGGACCAGCCTGATTGACTTGGTTTTGTGCGGCGTGAAGCTACTCCCGGCGCGCCCGGGCGTCAAGCGACGTCATGAAAATCATGAAATGCTTCTGCAGGTTTTGCGCTGGCTCCGCATTGCGGTTCGGGTAGAGGATAATTACAGACCTCGCGGCCGCCGACCAATGCCGGCCCGCAAGACCATTTGCCAGGGAGACGCCATGACGAGATGCGCGGACGCGCGCGGACTCGGGCTCGCCGCGCTGCTGCTGTCGAGCTTTGCGGTGAACGCCGCCGAGTGGGCGGGCGACCTCACGCCGATCGCAACGCAGGACTGGAATGCCGCACGTGCCGCGCATCTGCTGGAGCGCGCCGGCTTCGGCGGCACACCGGAAGAGATCGCGCGGTACGCCGCAATGACGCCACAGGCCGCAGTCCGGCGGCTGGTCTACCACAAGGGCATCCCGAACGATCTGCCGGCCTTCGACCACTCGGGTGCTCACGATCCCGGGCTCGAACCCTTCCCGCCATCGCGTCCGGCCGCTACCGATCTCGCCAGGAAGACCGGCGAATCCCTCGGCGTCAAAGTCAAACCCGCGGGCAATCGGCGCCTGCAGCCGGTTGCCGACCGGTTTTTCTACTGGCTGCGCGCCAGCCGGCTGGAGACGCATCGCCTCGCCTACTGGTGGGCGAACCGCATGCTCGTTACCCAGCGCCCGCTGCAGGAAAAAATGGCGTTGTTCTGGCACGGGCACTTCGCCACCAGCGAAGAAAAGGTGCGCGACTACCGCAAGATGCTCAAGCAACTCGAGCTGTTCCAGGACAAGGGCACCGGTAGCTTCCGCGAGCTGCTGATCGGCGTGGCGCAGGACCCGGCCATGCTCGCCTTCCTCGACGCCGCGGTGAACGTGAAGGGCGCGCCAAACGAGAACTTCGCGCGCGAGATCATGGAACTGTTCACCATGGGGGTCGGCAACTACACCGAAACCGACATCCGCGAAGCTGCCCGCGCCTTTACCGGATGGAATTTCGTCGACCTGAATTTCGTGATCGCACCGGACAAACACGACGGCACGGTGAAAACGGTGCTCGGCCGCAGCGGTAATTTCGATGGCGTGGCGGTGATCGACGTCATCCTCACCCGCCCGGTGACCGCCGAGTACATCGCCGGCAAGATATACCGCTATTTCGTGCGCGACGAGATTTCTCCGGAACTGCGCAAGAAGCTGGGCGCAAAGCTGCGCGACGCGAACTATCAGGTCGCGCCGCTGCTGGAGACCCTGTTTCTTTCCCGCGATTTCTACAGTCCGGCGTCGATCGGCACGCGCATCAAGCCGCCGGTCGAGCTGGTGGTGTCGACGTACAGGAAAATGGGGCTGAAAGAAATCCCAGGGGTGCCGGACTTCAATGAAGTGACGGAAATGCTCGGCCAGAAGCTGTTCTACCCGCCCACGGTGGCCGGCTGGGCGCAGGGCAGAAGCTGGATCACCCCGGGCCTGCTGCTGGCACGGGGCAACTTCGTTTACGACACGGTGTTTCCCGACATCAACTTCCTCCCGCCCGATCGCTACCCGGGCAACGACTACCAGATCGCCGCCGTGAGCGAAAAGCTGGCGATGGGTTTCGACGTGACGACCGCGACCAAGCCCGACGCCAAGGAGGTGACTTCGATGTCGATGCAGATGGCCGATCGCGACGAGGATTTCAACACCCGGCTGGCGAGCTACCGCGGCTGGCAGATGGCGATCCAGAAAGTGAAGCCAATACCGAGGGCGACTGCGCAACTCGATCTGGCCGGCATGGTGCGCGCGGCCGGCTGCCGCAACGCCCAGCAGGCAGTGGACGTGCTGCTGGCACGCTTCCTTTCGGTACCGGTGGATGCCGCCACCCACGCGCGCATCGGAAAATTCCTCGAAAGCGAACTCGGTACCGGCGATGTGGTCGCGGCCGGCACTTTCCTGGAAGAACCGTTGCGATCGACGCTGCACCTGATTCTTTCGTTGCCGGAGTACCAACTGGGATAACCCACCTCTCCCCGGCCCTCTCCCCCCAGAGGGCGGAGAGGGAGCGAGAAAACCATGAAACCTACTATTCATCTCTCGACAAAGTCGTGGACCCGACGCGATGTGCTGCGCGCATGCTTGTGCGGCGCAGGGGCCGGTGCACTCAATGGCATGCCGCTGGTGTTCTCGCGCGCGCGCGCCGCAGACGCCACTGGCTCGAATCGGATCCTCGTAGTCCTCGAGCTATCCGGAGGCAACGACGGCCTCAATACGCTGGTACCCTACGGCGACGACGCCTACTACCGCCATCGCCCTCGAATCGGCATCCGCCCGGAAAAACTGCGCAGGATCGACGAGCGCTTCGGTTTCAATCCGGGAATGGCCGGCTTCGAGGGCCTGTACAAGGACGGCAGGATGGCGGTGGTGCACGGTTGCGGTTACGCCCAGCCGTCGTTCTCGCATTTCACCTCGATGGCTTACTGGCACACCGGCGCGCCCAACAGCGGGGAGGAAACCGGCTGGGTCGGCCGGCTCGCCGATGCCATCGACCCGCAGCCCACCCCGAATTTCATCGTCAACATCGACGAAGCGCAGTCACTGGCGGTGAGCGCGCGCAACCACGTTCCGGTGGTGTTCGACGATCCTGAGCGCTTCGGCCGCAAGGGCCTGTACCAGACCCGGCCGCTGCTGGACCAGGTTTCCGACGCGGCGCATGAAGCGAACCCCTCGCGCCGTTACCTGCTCGAGGTAGCAAAAAGCGCGCGCGAGGCCTCGCAGCTGGTGCGCGACGCGTGGTCGAAGTACAAGACGCCGGTGGATTACGGCATCGTCCCGGTCGATCTGCCGAAGATCGCGTCGCTGATCGCCGCCGGCATGCCGACACGGTTGTACTACACCTCGTATCGCCACAATGCTTTCGACACCCACGTACAGCAACCGGACCTGCATCAGCGGCTGCTGACCTACGTCTCCGACTCGGTGGCCGGATTCATGAAGGACATGCAGCGCATCGGCCGCGCCGACGACGTGGTGATGCTGGTATTTTCCGAATTCGGACGGCGCGTGCCCGAGAACACCAGCCTCGGCACCGATCATGGCACCGCCAATCACATTTACCTGATCGGCAAACCGGTGAAGGGCGGCCACTACGGCACGCCACCGAAGCTCGACGCTCTCGACGAAGGCGACAATCTGGTGTTCACCACCGACTTCCGCCGCGTCTACGCCAGCATCATCGAAGGCTGGCTGGGTTACCGCGACACGCGCAAGCTGCTCTCCGGCAACTTCGAAACTTTCCCTATCTTTGGCTGAGCGCGCAGCCGGTCCACGTCGTTTTCGGGTTTAATACTGCCTTGGAAGGTTCTGATCAGGCTGCACGCACGTTGCGCGCGGCAGAATTTCCCCGGGCAAGCCGTCCCAATCGCGGAGCTCATCGGCATTGCAGTCAACGTGCCGCGGGCGGGCCGACATGCACCTTGCATAACCACCGACATCCGGTTGCCACCGCCGCCTGAGAATGAAAAAAATGGACATCCGCAACAAGACTTACGGCGATGTGCTGGTGCTCTCG
>JBOIFZ010000281.1:0-20063 GCA_050741735.1 Burkholderiales bacterium | reverse complement strand
ACGTCTAGATCAAATTCGGGTTACCACAGAGGCACAGAGAAAGTGGAGAATTCTTGTCTCGTTCTTGCACTTCTCCGTGTACTCTGCGTCTCTGTGGTGAAATGTAGTTCAAACGGCCGCCGCGCCGGCGACGATCTCGGAAAGTTCCTTGGTGATGGCGGCCTGCCGGCTCTTGTTGTAGATCAGGGTCAGTTCGTCGATAAGCGTCGCTGCGTTGTCGGACGCGGATTTCATCGCCACCATTCGCGCGGACTGCTCGGAAGCCATGTTTTCCGAAACGCCCTGATAAACCACGGCTTCGATGTAGCGGGTCAGCACCTGTTCGAGCACGGACTGGGCCTCCGGCTCGTAGATGTAGTCCCAGGTTCCTTCGGGCGCGCCGAGCCTCTCCCCGGATAGCGGCAGCAATTGCTCCATCACCGGTTCCTGCTTCATGGTGTTGATGAAGCGGGTGTAGAAAATCAGCACACGATCGAAGCGATCCTTGGTGTAGCCGTCAAGCATGATCTTGACCGCGCCGATCAGATTCTCGAGTTTCGGACGATCACTCAGGCCGGTGGCGTGGGACACGATGTTCGCGCCGAGCCGTTGCATGAAACCGAGACCTTTGCCGCCAATGCAGCAGACGTCGATTTCCTCTCCCTCGGTCTGCCATTGCTTGTACTGGTTGAGCACCATGCGCAGCACATTGGTGTTCAGCGCTCCGCACAAGCCCTTGTCGGTAGTGACAATAATGATGCCTACCCGCTTCACCGTATCGCGCTCGATCAGGAAGGGATGGCGATACTCGGGATTGGCGTGCGAAATGTGTGCGGCGACGTTACGGATTTTCTCGGCGTACGGACGCGCCGCGCGCATGCGCTCCTGCACCTTGCGCATCTTGGACGCGGCGACCATCTCCATCGCCTTGGTGATCTTGCGAGTGTTCTGCACACTCTTGATCTTGGTGCGTATCTCTTTTGTGCCTGCCATGGATTGCCTTGTGGGTCGGGGTTTCGGGGCGCGGCTTGCGCCTCGCGCCTTGGGCCTCTCGCCTCACTTAATACGAGCCGTTTTTCTTCCAGTCCTTGATCGCTTCATGCAGCGCCTTCTCATCGTCGGCGGACAGTTCCTTGTCCAACCGTGCGATCAGCGCGGCGTACTTGGTCTTGAGATATTCGCGCATGGATTTCTCCGCGGCCAGCGCCTTCTTTACGTCGATATCGTCGTAATAGCCGATGTTGACCGCGAACAGCGTGAGCGCCATTTCCCAAACCTGCAGCGGCTGGTACTGCAGCTGCTTCATCAGCTCGGTGACCATGCGGCCGCGCTCGAGCTGCTTGCGGGTGGCTTCGTCGAGATCGGAAGCGAACTGCGCGAACGCCGCCAACTCACGGTACTGTGCCAGGGCCAGCCGCACGCCGCCGCCGGTGTCCTTGCGCTTCATGATCTTGGTCTGCGCTGCGCCGCCGACCCGTGACACCGACACGCCGGCGTTGATCGCGGGACGGATGCCGGCGTTGAACAGGTCGGTTTCCAGGAAGATCTGGCCGTCGGTGATGGAAATCACGTTGGTCGGCACGAACGCGGATACGTCGCCGGCCTGGGTTTCGATGATCGGCAGCGCGGTAAGCGAGCCGGTTTTTCCCTTGACCTTGCCTTTGGTGAAGCGCTCGACCCAGGCCTCGCTTACGCGCGCGGCACGTTCCAGCAGGCGGGAATGCAGGTAGAACACGTCGCCGGGGTAGGCTTCGCGTCCCGGCGGGCGCCGCAGCAACAGCGATACCTGGCGGTAGGCCCAGGCCTGCTTGGTCAAATCGTCGTAAATGATCAGTGCGTCCTGGCCACGGTCGCGGAAGTATTCGCCCATGGTGCAGCCGGAGTAAGGCGCGATGTACTGCAATGCTGCGGATTCGGAAGCCGTCGCGGCGACGACAATGGTATAGGCCATTGCACCGTGCTCTTCGAGCTTGCGCACCACGTTGGCAACCGTGGAAGCCTTCTGGCCGATGGCGACGTAAATGCAGAACAGGTCCTTGCCCTTCTGGTTGATGATGGTGTCCACCGCGACCGCCGTCTTGCCGGTCTGGCGGTCGCCGATGATCAGCTCGCGCTGGCCGCGGCCGATCGGCACCATCGCGTCGATCGCCTTCAGACCGGTCTGCACCGGCTGGGACACCGACTTGCGCCAGATTACGCCCGGCGCGACTTTTTCGATCACGTCCGTTTCCTTGGCGGCGATCGGGCCCTTGCCGTCGATCGGCTGGCCCAGCGCGTCGACCACACGCCCGATCAGCTCGGGACCGACCGGCACTGCCAGAATGCGGCCGGTGCTCTTGACCGGATCGCCTTCGGAGATGTGTTCGTATTCGCCCAGCACCACCGAGCCGACCGAGTCGCGCTCAAGATTCAGCGCGAGGCCGAAGGTATTGCCCGGAAACTCCAGCATTTCACCCTGCATCACGTCGGCAAGGCCGTGGATTCGGCAGATGCCGTCGGTCACCGATACCACTGTGCCCTGGGTGCGAACCTCGGAAGCGGTGGCGAGATTCTGGATCTTGTTCTTGATCAGTTCGCTGATCTCGGACGGGTTCAACTGCATGGTTCAAAACTCCTATTTCGAAAGGGTTACGGCCATCGCCTGCAGCCTGCCGCGTACCGAGGCATCCCAAACCTTATCGCCCACCTCGACCCTGATGCCGCCGATCAATTCGCGGTCGACGGTCACGGTGGCGTTGATCTTGCGCTTGAAGCGGGAGGACAGCAGGTTCACCACCTGATTGTATTGTGCGTCGTCGAGCGGGAAGGCAGAACTGATTTTTGCGTCCAGCTTGCCTTCGTCTTCGAGCTTCAGTTTCTCGAACTGCTCGCGTATCTGCGCCAGCACCGCCAGCCTGCGGTTGCGCACCAGCAACTGAATCATATTGCGGGCCGCGCCATCGATGCGTTCGCCGCAGATGGCAAGCATCAGGCGTTCGACGTCGTTGGCAGTGACTTTCGGATTGCCGATCGCCGCTTGCATCTGGGGATCCTGGTAGACCGCGGCGATGAATGCCAGCTTTTCCGACCAGTCGGCAAGTGCCTTGCCTTCCTTGGCGACGCGAAACACCGCTTCCGCGTAAGGCCTGGCGATGGTTGCGAGTTCGGCCATGCGGGCGTTACCTGAGTTCGGACTCGAGGCCGGACAGCAACTGCGCGTGCGACTTGGCGTCCACCTCGCGCTTGAGGATCTTTTCGGCGCCCGCCACCGCCAGCACCGATATCTGTGCGCGCAGCGAATCCTTGGCGCGGAACACCTCCTGCTCGATCTCGGCCTTCGCGGCCGCGACGATGCGGTCGGCCTCGACCTTTGCAGCCGCCTTTGCTTCTTCGACCATGCCGGCTCCGCGCTTCTCGGCCTGGGAAATGATCTCGCTGGCCCGTTCGCGCGCGCGTTGCAATTCCTGCCCCGCGCGCTTCGCCGCAAGCTCGAGGTCCTGCTTGCCGCGTTCCCCCGCGGCAAGGCCGTCGGCAATCTGTTTTTGGCGCGTCTCGATTGCTCGCAACAGCGGCGGCCAGATGAACTTGACCGTGAACCAGATGAACGCAAAGAACGCGAGTCCTTGCGCGATCATCGTGAAATTGAGATTCATAGTTTTCTCCCCTGTATCGGGAAAAGCGGATACCCGTTACTGGGGAATGACGGCGAGCAGCGGGTTGCCGAATGCGAACAGCATCGCCAGACCGACTCCGATGATGAATGAGGCGTCGATCAGGCCGAGCAGCAGGAACACCTTTGCCTGAAGCGTCGGGATCATCTCGGGCTGGCGGGCTGCGCCTTCGAGGAAGCGGCTGCACATGATGCCGACGCCGATACACGCGCCAGCGGCACCCAGACCGATGATAAGGCCGATGCCGATCCCGGTGTAAGCCTGGATCATGGCCAGCATTTGCAGATTCTCCATTTAAGTTTCCTTTCGTTAGCGGAAATGGATTGGTGAAGTGTTAAGGACGTTAATGACTTTCGTGCGCCATCGACAGATAGACGATGGTGAGCATCATGAATATATAGGCCTGCAGGATTACGATCAGAACGTGGAAGATCGCCCAACCGAGTCCGAGGACGCTGCCGAAAATTGTGCCGACCAGCCCGGTGGCCGCCCAAAGCCATAGCAGCAGAAAAATGATCTCGCCCGCATACATGTTCCCGTACAAACGCAGCGAATGCGACAGCGGCTTGGATATGTACTCGACCAGGTTGAACAGGAAGTTGGCCGGCCACAATAACGGGTTGGAACCGAACGGCGAACAAAACAGTTCGTGGATCCAACCGCCGAGTCCCTTCACCGCGATGGAAAAGTAAATCATCAGCAACCACACTGATAGTGCCAGCGCGAATGTGGTATTGACGTCGGCGGTGGGAACGCTGCGCCAGGTGTGCAGGCGGAATACGTGCTCGAAGATCCAGGCCATGATATCGACCGGCAGGAAATCCATGGCGTTCATCAGGAGCACCCAGAAGAAGACCGTGAAGGCGGCCGGAGCGACGAATTTGTGCCGCTCGCCGTGGAAAATGCCTTTGACCTGCTCGTCGATGAACTCGAAGGCCAGCTCGACGAAGGCCTGGCGTTTGTTCGGCACGCCGGCGGTGGCGCCACGGGCAACCCACCAAAACAATCCGAGGCCGACGATGCCGAGAATCACCGACGTCACCAGGGAATCCACATGCAACGTCCAGAACGAGCCCTCGCCGAGAGGCTTCTGCAGAAACGTCAAGTGGTGATTGATGTACGAAGTGGGGTTTAGCTGTTCGGCGGCCATAATGCTGCGTGGCTTGTATATTTGTCTGGATTTCTAGCGTCACTCTCGCCTGTCGCTGACGAAGAAAGCCGTGCTTGAAACCAAGATCGTTGCGATAAATGTTCCAATAAATATGACGGCAACCAAGTTCCTGTACGCCGCCATTACCAACCAAAGTGCCAGCACTATAAATACGATCTTGGCCGCTTCCGCTTTAAAGGCGGTCAGCAGCACGTCGTCCACCGTTCTGCCTTCGCGCACGGTCGCGATCGCGGCAAACAGCAGCCCGGACGCCATGCTGATCACACCGCCAAGTCCAGCCGAGACTACTCCGTGAATACCGGCAAAGTAGGCGGCAAGCGCCAGTGCTACCGCTGTGAGAAGGCCCTGCCACCGCAGGACGGTGCGAACCGGCCCGCCTGCAGAAGCCAACGGGAAGAAAGACATCACAGCAAAACCGTGCTGGCCGTCGCAAAACCGGCGGATTTTAACCGGCCCGGTATTTCATGGTCAACGACAAGCACGGGTATTCTCAGAAATTCTGCCACTCGATTGACAGATATCGCTGCCGAGGACCGCAAAGGCGTCATCAACGCGGTGAAAAGACCGGTAACGTCTAACCACGCAGCCGTGCCAGGATTTCGTCGAGCTGATCGAGGCTAGTGTAGTTGATGACCAGCTTGCCCTTCCCACCCTTGCCCGGGGTGATGGTCACCGGCGCGCCGAGAGTCTCCGCAAGGTCTTCCTCCAGAGCCTGAAGGTCGCGATCCTTCCTGTGCTTGCGCGGCGCCTTGCGGGCGGTCACCTCGGCACGGCCAGCCAACTGCTCGGTTTCACGCACCGACAGCCCGCGGCTGACAACCTGGCGAGCCAATTCCACCTGACGCGGCCCGCTCACCGCCAGCAGCGCCCGGGCATGGCCCATGTCGAGCTTTCCCTGCATCAGCAGTTCCTGCACGGGCTTGGCAAGATTCAACAGCCGCAATAAATTGGTAACCGCGCTGCGCGAGCGCCCGACCGCCTGCGCCGCGGTGTCGTGGGTCATGCGGAATTCATCTATCAACCTGTGGATGCCGCCCGCTTCTTCCAGAGGATTGAGGTCCTCACGCTGGATGTTCTCGATCAACGCCATCGCCAGCGCAGCCTGGTCGGGTACCGCGCGCACGACAACCGGCACTTGCGCCAGTCCGGCAAGCTGGGCCGCGCGCCAGCGGCGCTCCCCGGCGATGATCTCGTACTTGCCGCGGTCCACCGGGCGCACCAGGATCGGCTGGAGCAGGCCCTGGGCCTTGATCGAGTCGGCAAGTTCCGCAATCGACTGCGGGTCCATGCGCGTGCGCGGCTGGAAGCGACCGGGCTTGAGCATGCCCACCGCGAGCTCGGCCTGCCAGTCTTCGGCCCGGCTATCGTTGCCGGCGAGCAGCGCGTCGAGCCCGCGGCCAAGTCCTTTGAGTTTCGCCATCTGCATTTTTCCTAAGTGTTCTTGCCGAGCATCTCGCCTGCCAGAGCGAGGTAGGCCAACGCGCCTTTCGATTGCCGGTCGAAGCTGAGCGCGGGGATGCCGTGGCTGGGCGCCTCCGCAAGCCGTACATTGCGCGGGATCACCGTGCGGTAGACCTTGTCGCCGAAGTGTTGCTGGAGTTGATCCGAGACCTGTTCCGAAAGCATGTTGCGCGGGTCGTACATGGTGCGCAGCAAACCCTCGATTTCAAGCGCGGGATTCAGATGCATGCGCACTCTCTTGATGGTCTGCACCAGGTCGGACAGGCCTTCGAGCGCGTAGTACTCGCACTGCATAGGAATCATCACCGCGTCGGCCGCGCAC
This sequence comes from Burkholderiales bacterium, assembly GCA_050741735.1. Taxonomy (GTDB): domain Bacteria; phylum Pseudomonadota; class Gammaproteobacteria; order Burkholderiales; family JACQAP01; genus JACQAP01. The sequence continues at coordinate 13,480 of JBOIFZ010000281.1, read as the reverse complement.
AGCCCGTTCACCGTCAGAAGATTGAGCGCCGGCGGGCAGTCGATCAGTACGTAGTCGTACTGCGCCTTGATTTCTTCGAGCGCCCTCTTGAGCCGCGTTTCGCGTTCGGCCAGTTCCACCATTTCCACTTCCGCACCGGCGAGTTCGCGGTTGGACGGAATCAGGTCATAGCCGCCGCTCTGGCTGCGCACCCTGACCGATGACATCGGCGCGGAACCCAGCAACACCTGGTAGACCGTCGCCTTGAGGCTGCGCTTGTCGATGCCGCTCCCCATGGTGGCGTTGCCCTGCGGATCGATGTCCACCAGCAGCACGCGCCGCCCGGCCATTACCAGGCTCGCGGCGAGATTGATGCTGGTGGTGGTCTTGCCGACCCCGCCTTTCTGGTTGGTGATTGCAAGAATGCGCGGCATGTTGTTCAGCCGGCGTCCGCTGCTGCGCTCCGGCGCAGCATGACCAGATGGCGCTCCGCATCGAGCTGGGGTACGTGCAGGGGGATGATTGTTTCCGCCTTCCAGTGGTCCGGGAGCTGAGCGATCTCTGCGTCCGGGTGCGCGCCTTTCATGGCAGCCAGCACGCCGCCGGGCCTGCACAGGTGGCCTGCAAGCCTGATGAAGTCGGCGATGCTGGAGAAAGCTCGCGAGATGACGACGTCGAAGTCATGGTCGGGCCGATAGGATTCGGATCGTTCGATCACGACCTTGACATTCGCGAGCGCCAGCTCGGTGGATGACTGAGTCAAAAACGCGCCTTTCTTCTGGTTCGAATCGAGCAACGTCACGTGTCTGTCCGGACATGCCAACGCGATCGGGATCCCCGGCAACCCTGCTCCGCTGCCCACATCCACAAGTTTTCCTTCCGGCAAGTGCGGCACCACCGCCAGGCTATCCAGCAGGTGATGGCTGACCCACTTCGTTTCCTCGCGGATTGCCGTGAGGTTGTAAACGCGATTCCACTTCGCCAGCAACGCCAGGTAGTCCAGCAGCCGCTCAGTCGTCGACTGCGGCAACGCCAATCCCAGGTCCGCAACACCCTGCCGTAACAGCGCAGCCGCCTGGCTCAACCGCGGTTTCCCGCGGCGTTTATCTGGCTGCCGTAGCGAACGCCGGGCTCGGCTGTCGCCTTGATGCCGCGCTTCAAGTACACCAGCAGCAGCGAAATCGCCGCCGGCGTGATGCCGGAAATGCGCGCGGCCTGGCCCAGGGTCTCGGGCTTGTGCTCGTTGAGTTTCTGCTGCACCTCGATCGACAGTCCCCGCACGCTGCGGTAATCCAGATCCGCCGGCAGGCGCAGGGTTTCGAAGTGCTCCTGGCGCTCGACCTCTTCGCGCTGGCGTTCGATGTATCCCCGATACTTGGTCTGGATTTCCACCTGTTCGGCCGCCTGATCGTCGGCCACGCCCGGGCCGGCATCGGCCAGCGCCATAAGATCGCGATAGCGAACCGACGGCCGGCGCAGCAGCTCTTCCAATGTGTAGTCGCGTTCCAAAGGCTGTCCGAACAGTTGCAGGATGGTCTCTTCGGCGAGCAGTTTCGGATTGACCCATGTAGTCTTCAGGCGCTCCAGTTCGCGCGCGACGACTTCGCGTTTGCGTTCGAAGATTTCCCAGCGCGCATCGTCCACCACGCCCAGGCGCCTGCCGATTTCCGTGAGGCGCATGTCGGCGTTGTCTTCGCGCAAACTCAAGCGGTATTCGGCGCGGCTGGTAAACATCCGGTAGGGTTCGGTCACGCCGCGAGTAATCAGGTCGTCCACCAGCACGCCGAGGTAAGCCTGGTCGCGCCGCGGGCACCAGGGTTCTTTGCCCTGCACCAGCAGCGCCGCGTTGATCCCGGCGAGCAGTCCCTGTGCGGCCGCTTCTTCGTAACCGGTGGTGCCGTTTATTTGGCCGGCGAAAAACAGCCCTTCGATCGCCTTGGTTTCCAGCGATGACTTGAGCCCTCGTGGATCGAAGTAGTCGTACTCGATGGCGTAGCCTGGACGGGTCAGGTGTGTATTTTCCAACCCCTTGATCGAATGAACTAATTCGACTTGCACGTCGAACGGCAGACTGGTCGAAATGCCGTTCGGATAAACCTCGTTGGTGGTCAGGCCCTCGGGTTCGAGGAAGATCTGGTGCGAGTTCTTGTCAGCAAAGCGTGTGACCTTGTCCTCGATGGACGGGCAGTAACGCGGCCCGACGCCTTCGATCACGCCGGTGAACATCGGCGAACGATCGAGCCCGCCGCGGATGATTTCGTGGGTGCGCAGATTGGTATGGGTAATCCAGCACGGCAGTTGCCGCGGATGCTGGCCGGCCGAGCCGAGAAAGGAGAACACCGGCAGCGGGTCATCGCTCGTCTGCTCGGTCATTACCGAATAGTCGATGCGGCGGCCGTCAAGCCGCGGCGGCGTACCGGTCTTCAGGCGGCCCACCGGCAACTGCAACTCGCGCAGCCGCCGCGCCAGGCTGATTGCCGGCGGATCGCCGGCGCGCCCGGCCTGGTAATGATCCAGTCCGACATGCACTAGTCCCGACAGAAAGGTACCGGTCGTCAAGACCACGGTGCGCGCGGAAAAGCGCAACCCGAGCTGCGTCACCACCCCGGCCACGTGCTCGCCGTCGAGGCTCAGATCGTCTACAGCTTGCTGAAAAATCGTGAGATTTTTCTGATTCTCGAGGCGCCGGCGGATGGCCTGGCGATACAACACGCGGTCGGCCTGGGCGCGCGTAGCGCGCACCGCCGGCCCCTTGCTGGAGTTGAGGACGCGAAACTGGATTCCTGCCTCGTCGGTGGCGACTGCCATTGCGCCCCCCAGCGCATCCACCTCTTTGACCAGGTGTCCCTTGCCGATTCCGCCGATCGACGGATTGCAGGACATCTGGCCAAGGGTTTCGATGTTATGGGTCAGCAGCAGCGTGCGGCAACCCGCCCGGGCCGCCGCCAGGGCGGCCTCGGTGCCGGCGTGACCACCGCCCACCACGATGACGTCGAAAGATTCGGAGTGCTGCATTGTCGGGCCGGAAAAGAGGGCGGAATCATACCCGAAACCCCTGGCACCGAGGAATCCGGCGCGGCCCGCAAATCCGAATGTTCCACGTGAAACATTCGCAACCATCGGGCGCCGAATGTTTCACGTGGAACAAAGCACCTACCGTTGCAGCAGCAAGTCGTAAGCAAGCTTGGCGATGAGCGCCACAACGACCAGCACAAACATCCGGCGGATAAAGCGGCTGCCCTGACGGACCGCCAGCTGGGCTCCGAGCATTCCGCCCACGATGCTGGAGGCCGCCATCGGCAATCCGACTGCGTAGAGGACATTGTCGGTCGCCACGAACAACATCAACGCGCCGAAATTCGTCGCCAGATTCAGGACCTTGGTCGCGGCGGCTGCGCCGAGGAAATCGTATCCGAACAGCCGCACTAGACCGAACAGCAGAAAACTGCCGGCGCCCGGACCGAAGAATCCGTCATAAAAACCTACCATCGCTGCCAATGCAGCCACCCCCGGCCCCTCGATTTCGAGCCGCACCCCCCTGCCAGGCTTGGAGCCGAAGTTTCTCCGTGTCAGCGTGTAGATCGCCACCGCTCCCAGCATCACCAGGATCAGCGGCCGCAGCACGCCGGGCTCAATGAGGGTCACCGCCTTTGCCCCTGCAAGGCCGCCGCCACACGCGACCAGCGCAGCGGGCAGGATGGTCCGCCAGCGAATCGGCACCGACCAGGCGTAGCGCAGCGTGGCGAAGGTGGTACCCGCTATCGAAGAGAGCTTGTTGGTACCGAGCAGCAGCGCGGGCGGCGCGGACGAATAGACTGCAAACAGCGCCGGAACAAGGATCAAGCCACCGCCGCCGGCGACCGCGTCCACCAGCCCGCCGCAAAACGCAAACACACACAGAACCAGGACGTCGGTCATGACCGTTTACTTGCCGATGCAGAAGCGGGAAAAGATTTCGCCGAGCAGATCCTCAGCGCTGAACTGCCCGGTAATCTCGCCCAGCGCCTGTTGGGCCAGTCGCAGTTCTTCGGCAAACAATTCGATCGCCTTCGTTTGACCGGCCGCTCGCGCGAGCGCTGCGTCGGCTTGCTGGAGCGCTCGCAAGTGCCGCTCCCTGGCCATGAATTGCGCTTCCTCTGCCGGTCGCCAGCCGATTGCCCGCAAAATGTGGGTTCGCAACAACTCCAAGCCGGCGCCGGACTTGGCCGATACCCGGATCTCCACCCGGCCCTCCAGCTCGCGCGCCGACGGTGATTCTCCAGACAGATCGATCTTGTTGAAAATGAATATGTTTTTGACCTTCTCCGGCAGTCTCGCGAGGATCGTGCGATCGGCGTCCGCCATCCCCCGGGTCACGTCCACCACCAGCAGTGCAACGTCCGCCTGATAGATTTCGCGCCACGCGCGTTCGATGCCGATTTTTTCCACCGGCTCCTCGGATTCGCGCAGCCCGGCGGTGTCGATTACGTGCACCGGCACGCCGTCGATTACCAGTTCGTGCCGCAACGGGTCGCGGGTGGTACCCGGAATCTCGGTGACGATGGCGACCTCGTCACCGGCGAGACGGTTGAGCAGGCTCGACTTGCCGACGTTGGGCTGCCCGATCAGCACGCATCTCGCGCCCTCGCGCAGAATCCTGCCCTGCTCCGCCGAGCGCTGAATCTCGCCGAGTTCTGCGCGCAGCTGCGCCAGCCGCTTGAATGCGTCGCGCCGCTCGAGAAAATCGATGTCCTCGTCGGGAAAATCCAGTGTCGCCTCGACCAGCGCCCGCAGTTCGATCAAGGCGCTGACGAGATGACCGATGCGCGCGGAGAACTCGCCCGCCAGAGAGCGCATCGCACCACGCGCCGCGGCCTCCGAACTGGCGTCGATCAGGTCGGCGACGCTTTCCGCCTGAGCGAGGTCGAGCTTGTCGTTGAGGAAGGCGCGACGGGTGAATTCGCCCGGCTGCGCCGGCCGGGCGCCGAGATCGAGACAACGTCGCAGCACCAGTTGCAGTACGGCGGGCCCGCCGTGGCCGTGAAGTTCGAGCACATCCTCGCCGGTGTAGGAGTGCGGCGCGGGAAAGAACAATGCGAGGCCGCGATCGAGCGTCCCGCCCGTTGCGTCGCGGAAGCCGCAAAGTGTGGCGGCGCGGGGCTTCGGCACGCGCCCAAGGATTCCCGCGATGATCGCGCGGACCGCGGGACCGGAAACGCGCACTACGCCGATACCCGCACGCCCGGGGGCGGTCGCAACCGCAGCGATCGTGTCAGCGCGGGGCATGAGCGGGTTTTGACCGCTCGATGGCGCGCGTGATCTGCCACTGCTGCGCGATGGAAAGAATGTTGTTCACCAGCCAGTAGAGCACCAGCCCCGCCGGGAAGAAAAAGAAGAACACGCTGAAGACCACCGGCATGATTTTCATCACCTTCGCCTGCACCGGATCCGGCGGGGTGGGGTTCAGCGCAGTCTGGATGATCATGGTGATGCCCATCAGCACCGGCAGGATGTAATACGGGTCCTGCGCGGACAGATCGGTGATCCAGAGCATGAATGGCGCGTTGCGCAATTCCACGCTCGCGAGCAATACCCAGTACAGCGCGATGAACACCGGAATCTGCACCACGATCGGCAGACAACCCCCTAGCGGATTGATCTTCTCGGTCTTGTACATCTCGATCATCGCCTGCTGCATGCGCTGCCGGTCGTCGCCGTATTGTTCCTTGAGCTTCTGCATTTTCGGCCCGAGCACGCGCATTTTCGCCATGGATTTGTAGCTTGCGGCCGACAGCGGGTAGAAGATCAGCTTGATGATGAGGGTCAGGATGATGATCGCCACGCCCCAGTTGTTCACCCACTTGTGGATCGCGGAGAGCACCCAGAACAACGGCGCCGCGATGACCGTGAGCCACCCGTAGTCCACCGTCAGTTCCAGACCCGGAGCCAGCGTGGCGAGCTTTTCCTGCTCTTGCGGTCCGGCGTACAAACGCATGTCGACTTGCCCCGAGGCGCGCGGCGCGATGCTACCCGCCGGCACGATGACGCCGGCAGCGTACAAACCGTTTCCCAGCGCGCGCGTATAGAACTCGCGCGGGGTTTCGCCGGGCGCAAGCCAGGCCACCACGAAATAATGCTGCACGAAAGCGATCCAGCCATCGTTGACATGCTTCGGATACTCAGCCTTGCCCTTGTCGATGTCGCCGAAATTCACCTTGCGAAACTTTGACTGGTCCGTGTATACGGCCGCGCCGGTGTAGGTCGGCACCATCTTCGAATCGCCCGCGGCCGGTTTCCCGTCACGAAGAAACTGGAAGTATGCGAACGGTTTCAGTTCATCGCTGCCGCCGTTGACTACCTGAAAGGACTCGTTGATGAGATAGCTGCCGCGCTGGAAAGTGATGCGCTTGGTCACGGCGATGTGATTGGCTTCGGGTGCGGTCAAGGTAACGGTCACTTCATCGCTGCCGTCCCCCAGCTGGTAATCCGAGGCGGCGGCGCGATAGGCCGTTGTGTGGTTAGGCAGGCTTTCGCCGATGAGGCCGCTTTGCGCCACGTAAGTATGGTTGGCGGATTGTTCGAACAGAACAAAATTCCTGTTCTTGTCGACCTTGTCCTTGTGCCGGGTGAACTCGAGCCTACGCAAAACCCCGCCAACCGGGTCGATTTCCGCATTCAGCACGTCGGTATGCACGGTAATCACGGGCAAGTTCGCGGAACTTGACGCGGCGACTTTGGCGGGCGGCGCGCCGGGACTCGCTGGTGTCGTCGCGCCGGGCGGAAGCGTTGGTGATGGTGTGGCAGTAACGGCCTGTTGCGCCGTATCCTGCGGCGCCGCCGGCTGCGGATTACGCTCCTTTACCCAGGCGTCGAACAGCAGGAAAACGGAAACGGCGAAAACCATCGCCGCAAACAATCGCAAACTATCCATGGAAGGCGTTTTCTTTTCAGGGTACCGGGTCGGCTCCACCGGGATGCCACGGGTGGCAACGCAGCAGGCGCCTGCAGGCGAACCAGCTTCCCCGCAAGATGCCGTGGGTCTCGATCGCGGCTTTCGCGTATTCTGAACAAGTCGGGTAGAAGCGGCACTGACTGCCGACCCACGGGCTCAACAGGTATTGGTAGAGCTTGATCAGGGTTACGAATGTGCCGCGCATCAGCGACCGCCGCTTAACAGGCTTTGCAGTTCACCGCGTGCCTCGAACATTTCTTCCCTGACAGCAGGCCTGCGCACCCTGACGACAAAGTCCGTCGTTCCAAGATCGCTGCGCAGGTGGCGAAACACTTCACGCACCAGACGTTTCATCGCCGAGCGGGCAACGGCGCTGGGCGCGGTGCGCCGGCCGATGACAATTCCCAGGCGCGCGGCCTTGCCGCCCGGATTATTCCTGGCGAGGACGACAAAGAACCGGCCCTGTCGTCTTGCCGAGAACGCGCCGGTGAAATGCGCCCCGCCGCGCAGCCTCGCCTGGCGAGGCAGCTTGGGACGCGGCTGTGTCACACCGCCAGGCGCGCACGGCCCTTGGCTCGACGGGCATTGATGACGGCGCGACCGCCTCGCGTTTTCATGCGCACCAGGAAACCATGGGTACGGCTGCGGCGGGTTTTTGACGGCTGATAAGTGCGCTTCATTCGGCTTACTCCGGTGACTGGCGTGAAAAAGCCCGTCATTACACTTGTTTTTGCAGGCTATTGTCAACCGTGAATTCGTCTCGTCGAACCTGTGGATAACTCCAAATATTACTGATAAACTTTGCCTTCAACTTTGGTTGGCCTTCATCGGCCGCTTCCCGTACAAAAATCACGACTTGGCGCCGATGGATAGCTTCTGGAATCATTGCCTACGCCATTTCGAAAAATCTCTTCCGGCGCAACAGTACAAGACCTGGATTCAGCCGCTGCACGCGCGCCTGGACCAATACACGGTGGTGGTTTCCGCGCCGAATCGCTTCGTTCTCGAGTGGGTCAAGGACAAGTTCATCTCTGAAATCGAGCGGCTGTCTTCGGAGTATCTGCGCAAACCTACTCAGGTAGTACTTACTCTCTCGGAAAACGCTGCCGAAGAAATGATCCGCCCTGCGCCGGAGGCCGAAGCCCCTGCGCCGGAGGCCGAAGCCCCTGCGCCGAAACCGAAGATCCGGGAGCAGAGCCGCCTCAACCCGTCGTTTACTTTCGACTCGTTCGTAACCGGCAAGGCCAATCAACTGGCGCGCGCCGCCGCGCTGCAGGTCGCCGAACATCCCGGCGTGGCGTACAACCCGCTGTTTGTCTACGGAGGGGTCGGTTTGGGCAAGACCCACCTCATTCAAGCTATCGGTAATCTGCTGCTCGAACTCAACCCGTCCGCCAAGGTCCGCTATATCCACGCCGAGCAGTACGTTTCCGATGTGGTTCGCGCCTATCAGCACAAGGCCTTTGACGGTTTCAAGAAGTACTACCATTCTCTGGACCTTCTGCTGATCGACGATATCCAGTTTTTCAGTGGCAAGAACCGCACCCAGGAGGAATTTTTCTACGCCTTCAACGCGCTGATCGAAGCGCACAAGCAAGTCATCATTACCTGTGATACTTACCCGAAGGAAATCGCCGGAATCGAGGACCGGCTGATCTCGCGCTTCGGCTGGGGGCTCAACGTCGCAATCGAGCCGCCGGAATTGGAAATGCGGGTGGCGATCCTGCTCAAGAAGGCAGAAGCCGAGCGTATCAGCCTGCCGGAGGACATCGCGTTTTTTGTTGCCACCCACATCCAGTCCAACGTGCGCGAACTCGAAGGCGGCCTCAAGCGTGTTCTTGCCTACGCCAAGTTCGCCAACGCCAGGCTCTCGGTGGACCTTGCCCGCGAAGCACTCAAGGATCTACTAGCCGTGCAGGTAAGGCAGGTCTCGGTGGAAAATATCCAACGAATCGTGGCCGACTACTACAAGATCAAAGTCTCCGAAATGTACTCGAAAAAGCGCTCACGCACGGTTGCTCGCCCGCGCCAAGTCGCCATGGCTCTGGCCAAGGAACTCACTCATTTGAGTCTGCCCGACATCGGTGATGCGTTCGGCGGCCGCGACCACACCACGGTGCTGCATGCCTGCCGCAAAATAGCGGATCTGCGCGCCAGCAATGCCGAGATTACCCGTGACTTCGACGCGCTGCTCCAGACTCTGCGCGGTTGATAAACCTTGTACAGTTTGTTGATAACCAGCGCGGCATGGGATCGGTAGCAAGTATCCACAATCCGTCCACTGCCGCTACACGAGTTATACAGAATCGGAAGCGTATGTTTTAAAAGCGACAACCGCGATAGCTAACATGTTTTCTGCAATCTATTAATCTTATTAAGGTTCAAGAATGAAGATCTTAGAAATAGAAAAAGACGTACTCCTGCGGCCATTGCAGGCAGTTTCCGGAATCGTGGAACGCCGGCATACGTTGCCGATCCTTTCCAACGTCATGCTGGAAGCGGATGGCACGGCCCTGAACCTGTTGGCTACCGACCTGGAAATTCAGGTGGCGACCTCTGCGGTGTTGGAGAAGGCCGCGTCACGCTACGCGGTGACGGTGTCGGCTAGAAAGTTGCAGGATATCCTGCGTTCGCTTCCGGACAAGACCGTCGTCAGCCTCGATGCGCAGGAAGGGCGTCTGCAGGTGAAAGCAGGGAAGAGCAGATTCAACCTGCAGACCTTGCCGGCGCAGGACTTTCCCAAACTTGCGGACGGCGGCAATGGCGCGGTCTCGGTACGACTGCCGCAGAAAGTGCTCAGGCTGCTGCTGCTGCTGGTGCAGTACGGTATGGCGCAGCAGGATATCCGTTACTATCTCAACGGCCTGTTGCTGGTGGTCGAGGAGCATCAGCTGACCATGGTAACGACCGACGGGCACCGGCTGGCCTACGCGGCCGCGAAACTGCCGCAATCGGTGACGCGGTCGGAGGTAATCATTCCGCGTAAGGCCGTACTGGAGCTGGCCAAGCTGCTGGCGGACGGCGAAGACGAAGTCGAAATCCAGATTCTGCCGAACCAGGTGCAGTTCCGCTTTTCCGGAATAGACCTGGTTTCGAAGGTCGTCGATGGAAAATTCCCCGACTACACACGGGTAATACCGACCAACTACAAGAACCACTTCACACTGGATCGCCTGTTGCTGCAGCAGGCATTGCAGCGGGCTGCAATACTTTCGAACGAGAAGTTTCGTGGCGTGCGCTGGGTGATCGGTGCCAGCAACCTCAAAATCGTGTGCACCAACGCCGAGCAGGAAGAGGCCGAGGAAGAGCTCGAGATCGACTACAACGGCGACGCCCTCGATATTGGCTTCAACATCACCTACCTGCTCGACGTTCTTAGTAACCTGGACGCGAAGGACGTGGACTGCGCCGTAGGCGATGCCAACAGCAGCATGCTGATCTCGGTGCCGGGAAACAAGGAATTCAAGTACGTTGTAATGCCGATGCGCATCTGAAATTCACAGCGGGATTCAAGAAATGTCAGAATCAGAATACAACTCCGACAGCATCAAGGTTTTGAAGGGCCTCGAGGCGGTCCGCAAGCGTCCCGGCATGTTCATCGGCGACACCAGCGACGGCACCGGGCTGCACCACATGGTGTTCGAGGTCCTTGACAACTCCATCGACGAAGCGCTGGCGGGGCATTGCGACGAGATCAAGGTGGTGATCCACAGCGACAATTCCATCAGCGTCGTCGACAATGGCCGCGGAATTCCGACCGGTATTCACCCGGAAGACGAGGAAGGACGATCCACCGCCGAAATCGTCATGACCGTGCTTCATGCGGGCGGCAAATTCGACAGCAACAGCTACAAGATTTCCGGTGGTCTGCACGGCGTGGGCGTGTCGGTGGTGAACGCGCTGTCCGACTGGTTGAAGCTGACGATCCGCCGCGACGGGCAGGTGCATTTCATGGAATTCCGCAGCGGTGACCCGGTTTCTCCTCTGAAAGTCGTCGGGACGACGGAACGTCGCGGCACGGAAGTGCATTTCCACCCGAACCCCGAGGTCTTCGGCAACATCGAGTTCCACTACGATATCCTCGCGAAGCGGCTGCGCGAGCTTTCCTTCCTGAATAACGGCGTGCGAATCGAGTTGCATGACCAGCGCAATGCCAAGGAAGAGACTTTCGCCTTCGGCGGCGGCGTCAAGGGCTTCGTCGAGTACATAAACCGCTCGAAGACCGTCCTGCACCCGAACATATTCCATGCGGCCACCGATGGCGACGGAATAGGCGTGGAAGTCGCCATGCAGTGGAACGATTCGTACCAGGAATCGGTGCTGTGCTTCACCAACAATATTCCGCAACGCGATGGCGGCACCCATCTGACCGCATTGCGTGCGGCGATGACGCGAACGCTGAACCAGTACATCGAGGCTAACGAGCAGGCCAAGAAAGCCAAGGTCGAAACCACCGGCGACGACATGCGCGAGGGCCTCAGTTGTATCCTGTCGATCAAGCTGCCGGATCCGAAATTCTCGTCGCAGACCAAGGACAAGCTGGTGTCATCCGAAGTACGACCGGTGGTGGAAGATGCGATATCGAAGGCCTTGAATGACTGGCTGCTCGAAAAGCCCGGCGATGCCAGGATCATCGTCAGCAAGATCATAGAAGCGGCGCGCGCACGCGAGGCCGCGCGCAAGGCGCGGGAAATGACCCGCCGCAAGGGCGTGCTCGATGGATTCGGCCTGCCGGGCAAGCTCGCCGACTGCCAGGAAAAGGATCCGGCGCTGTGCGAGCTCTATCTGGTCGAGGGTGATTCTGCCGGCGGGTCGGCAAAGCAGGGACGCGACCGGAAATTCCAGGCGATCCTGCCGCTCAAGGGCAAGATTCTCAATGTCGAGAGGGCGCGCTTTGACAAGCTGGTGTCTTCGCAGGAAATCGCCACGCTGATCACCGCGCTCGGAACCGGGATCGGCAAGGAAGACTTCGCGCCGGAAAAGCTTCGTTATCACCGCATCATCATCATGACCGACGCGGATGTCGATGGCTCGCATATCCGCACGCTGTTGCTGACGTTCTTCTACCGGCAGATGCCGGATCTGGTCGAACGCGGCCACATCTACATCGCCCAGCCGCCGCTCTACAAGGTCAAGCACGGCAAGGAAGAGCGCTATCTCAAGGACGATCACGAATTGAAGGAGTATCTGCTGCGGCTGGCGTTGAAGGAGGCCGAGCTCTACCCCGGGGGCGCGCGGGCGGCGCTTGCGCAGGATGCGCTGGAATCGGTGGCCCGTTCGTACATCCTCGCCGAGGCGGTGATCGAGCGCCTCGGCAAGCGCATCGATCCTGCGGTGTTGGCGGCGCTGCTGAAGGATGCCGAAGTCAGTCTTGCCGATGCGCAGGCGGCACAGCGTTCCGCAGAACGCCTCACGGCCCTGTGCAAGCCGGCGGGACTGGTGATCGAGCCGCAGTATGACCAGAAGAACGAAACCCAGGTGCTGGTGATCAAGCGGCTAAGGCACGGCAATCTGCGGATCGGCTATCTGGACAACGAGTTTCTCGACAGCGGCGATTACGCGCAGATCAAACAGACCGCACAAGTCCTCCACGGCCTGCTGGCGGAGGGCGCATACGTCAAGCGCGGCGACCAGGAACGCCAGGTTGGCGAGTTCAAGGAGGCCCTCGACTGGCTGCTCGAGGAGGTCAAGAAAGGGGTCTCGATCCAGCGCTACAAGGGACTCGGCGAGATGAATCCCGAACAATTGTGGGAAACCACCATGGATCCGAAGTCGCGTCGCTTGCTCAAAACCCAGATCGAAGACGCGATCACGGCAGACGAAATTTTCTCCACGCTGATGGGGGACATGGTGGAGCCCCGCCGCGCATTCATCGAGACCAACGCGTTGGGTGTGCGTAACCTCGACGTCTGAGTGCCGCCGTCAGGCGGCCTTGCGTTTCGGACCCTTGGCCTTGGCGGGGGGTTTTTTCTTGCCGGTGGAACCCTTCGTGGACTTTGCGGCCAGCAGTTCCACCGCCTCTTGCAGAGTCAACTTGGCGGGATCGGTCGAAGGCGGGATCGTGGCGTTGATCTTGCCGTGCTTCACATAAGGCCCGTAGCGACCGCTGTGAACCACCACCGACCTGCCGTCTTCCGGGTGTGCGCCGAGCGCGCGTCCACCGGTACCGCCCGCCTTCTTTTCTGCAAGCAGCTGGATTGCCCGCGCCAGGGCGATGTCGTGCACGTTGTCGGCTTTGGGAATGGACTTGAACATGCCGTCGTGTTTCAGATACGGACCGAAGCGTCCGATACTGGCTTCGATCGGCTTGCCGGTTTCCGGGTGCAAACCGAGCTGGCGCGGCAGCGCGAGCAGCTTGAGCCCTGTGTTCAGGTCTGCCGATACGGCGGGAATGTTTTTCGGCCATGCGGCGCGTTTCGGTTTCACGGTCCTGTCCTGTGGCGTCTGCCCAAGCTGGACGTAAAAACCGTAGGGTCCCTTGAGAAGCAGTACCTCGAGACCAGTTGCCGGATCGCTGCCGAGGATCACCGGGCCCTCGGGCTGGTTGCCCCAGGGCCGGGTGTAATCGCA
>JBOIFZ010000280.1:0-4257 GCA_050741735.1 Burkholderiales bacterium | reverse complement strand
ATACATGCCGGCGACGTCGCACTATGACCGCGCGCTGGTTGCGCAGAAGAAAATCAATAGCCCGTTCAACCTCTTCGATCAGCCGCTATGGCTGATGCGCGGCGTGGACAGGCCCCGAAAGAATGATTTTGCGCACGGCCACGAGTCCTGGAAAAAGCGCTACGCCGGCGGTCTCGCGCTGCCGCAAGGGAGTGAAGGCTGAAGTGGCCGTGAATGCCGTAAATGCCGTAAATGCCGTGAATGTCGTAAATGCCGTGACGAACGTGACGGAAAAGGGCAAGGATGAAGGATGACGACAGAAGGATAAAAAGACGGCGATCGGTGACTGACGACTGAAGAAAGTATAGTCACACACTTTCTGTGTAATTGTTTCCCTTTGCGAACCTTTGCGGCCTTTGCGTTGAACGCTCTTTGAACTACCTCGCCGGCTCGATCCTCGCGAGTACGCCGTCTGGCGCATCCGTCAACAGATAGAGATTGCCGTCGGGGCCGGTTCGCACATCACGGATGCGCCCGAGTTCACCCTGGATCAGGCGCTCTTCACTGACGATTTTACCGCCATCCAGTTCCAGCCTCGCCAGCAACTGGAATTTCAGTGAGCCGACGAAAAGGTTGCCGCGCCAGTTGGGGAAGCGCTCGCCGGTGTAGAACGTCATCCCGGACGGGGCGATCGACGGCACCCAGTAATAAAGCGGCTGTTCCATGCCCGACTTTTCGGTTCCTTCGCCGATCTTGGTGCCGATCCCGTAGTTCACGCCAAAAGTGATGACCGGCCATCCGTAATTGCGTCCGGCGCGCGTGACGTTGACTTCGTCGCCCCCCTGCGGTCCATGTTCGTGGGTCCACAGTTCACCGGTCTGCGGATGCAGCGCCGCGCCTTGCATGTTGCGGTTTCCCAGCGTGAATTTTTCGGGACGGGCGCCCGGGCGATTCACGAAGGGATTGTCGGCAGGCACGCGCCCGTCGTCGTGGAGTCGGATGACCGAGCCGGCGTGGTCGTCGAGCTGCTGTGCGCGTTCCTTGTCGCCGCGGTCGCCGAGCGTGAGATAGAGAAATCCGTTGCGGTCGAACACGATGCGGCCGCCGAAGTGCTGCCCCTTGCGCGACTTCGGTTGCAGGCGAAAAAGCACTTGTACATCGGCGAGCCGGTTACCCTCGAGTCTGGCGCGCAGCAATTCCGTCGCCCATCCGCCGCTGCCGGGGCCGTTGTAGGAGATATAGATCCAGCCGTTTTCCGCGAAGCGGGGGTGAAGCACCACGTCGAACAGGCCGCCCTGTCCCGCCTCGACGATGGGGGGCAGGCCTTCGACGGGGTTGGGTTCAAGTCTGAAGTCCTTCGAAACGATGCGCAGCCGCCCCGGCCGCTCCGTCACCAGCATGCGTCCGTCGGGAAGGAAGGCGATCGACCACGGATTCTCCAGGCCCTCGACCAGCGTGACCAGACGGAAACCGTGTTTCTCCGAACTGAAGCTGCGTTCCTTCGCGACGGACGCCGGAACGGGCACAGCGAGCGCGACCAGGAAAAAGGCGGCGGCAATAGCAAGTACGCGGCGTCGGATGTGCATGATTTTCTCTGGAAAAACCTTGACGCAAAGGCGCAAAGGCGCAAAGGCGCAAAGGAACCCTGAACGGGAATCGAACGTAGCGGGAGATCGGGTCGGGGAATTCCCTTTCGTCCCCATCGACGAAAACTTGTTAGCCCGTCCACCAAGGGCTTCGTACTACCGTTCGTTTCTTGTTTTTCTTTGCGCCTTTGCGTCTTTGCGTCAAATCTTTTGATTCTCGGGCGCCGGTCGCCGCTCCTTTCATTGGCTGACCTGATTGCGTCCCTTGTCCTTTGCACGATACAGCGCTTCGTCGGCTGCGCGAATCACTTTTGCCGGCGAATTCAGATACTCGTTGCGTTCGGCTACGCCGATGCTGACGGTGACCGACAGGACCTGGTCCGGTTTCCGGAACGCGCGCACGTCCGGGCCGGGCCGCGGATTCTTCGGCGTGCCGGTCGCGGAACGCCGGTCGTCGCCCGGGCGGGAATCGTTGCGCCGGTCGTCGGTGCGGATTGCCATTCTGTAGGACTCGATGTTCTGCCGAAGGGTCTCCAGGTGCGGCAGCGCCTCCTTCATGTTCTGGTCGAAGAACAATACCGCGAACTCCTCGCCGCCATAGCGGAATGCCTTGCCGTCGCCGTCGAGCTCGGCAAGGCGCGCCCCGACCAGTTTCAGCACCTGGTCGCCGATGTCGTGGCCGTGCGTGTCGTTGAATTTCTTGAAGTGGTCCACATCCACCATCGCAATGGCATAGACGGGCCCCAATGCGACCAGCCGCTCCTCGAGCGCGCGCCGTCCGGGCAGGCCGGTAAGCTCGTCGCGGAACGCCATGCGGTGCGATTCCTGGAGTACGGCCAGCAGAAGGATGGCGCCCGCTGCCGAGATGAAGGCCGCAAACACACCCGGGGTGATGGGCCACTGGCAGGCCACGAAGAACGCCACCAGCGCGCCGGCCAGGCCGATTTCGAGCCGCGAATGCTGCTGCCACGCGTTGACCACAGCAACCGCGAACGCCGCGGCCATGAGAACCCGGCCGAGGAAGGGTACCGGCTCCGGCCTGATCAGCCAGTGCTCCAGCACCGCGTGCCACGCCGTTCCCGACAGGGCGCTCTTGCCCGCGCCTGCCACCCAGGCGGTAAACAAGATCTCCGTGGTCAGCAGCAGCAGCCAACGGTAGTTGCGGAAATAGGATATGCCCCGTTCCTGGATCAGCAAGGCAAGCAGGATGTTGAGCGGCACGAAGACCGCGAGGGCGGCAAACACTGCACGAGCGGCGAAGTTGATCGACTCCGCGTCCTGCGCCATGCGGTAGCCGACGAATGCGATGAGCAGGGACAGCAGTACGATGAACGCCCGTCCGCGGTTGAACCAAAGGCTGATCGCCGCGCCCAGCAAGAGCACGGTGTAGGGTCCGAAAACGCCGAATCCGGCGAACGAGGCCGGCAACCGTCGCCCGATCGCGACCGCCAGCGTTGCGATGACGATGATCGCCGCCGGCATGATCAGCGGACTCAGCGTTCGCAGTTGGGCGGTGGAGATCACGGCTGATCAGTTCCGGGGGAAGAACAGAACCTGAGGTCGCGGACCCGGGCGCAAGTGGCAGCAACAGTAATCCGCGGAACTCATGATCCCGACACTCAGGTACCGTCTTGTTGCAGTATGCATGAATCATACCGCTGAATCGCGAACAAAGGAGTCCCGGGGTGTGCCGCGAGCCGGCCCGGGGAGCGGCAACCTGGTCCGAGTTTCCTTGGAAGTTAGAGTTAAACTTGGCCATATCCCAGGCCGCCGACATGTTTGCCGATCCCCTTCTCCTCGCCAGGGCCCAGTTCGGGCTCAATATCGCCTTCCACATCCTGTTTCCGAGCATCACCATCGCGCTTGCGTGGGTGCTGGTGTACCTGCGCGTGCGCATTGGGCGCGGCGGTGAAGCGTGGCTCGCGCACGCCTATCGGTTGTGGGTAAAGGTGTTCGCGCTGTCGTTCGCCCTGGGCGTGGTGTCGGGCATTACGATGAGCTTCCAGTTCGGCACCAACTGGCCGGGTTTCATGCAGAAGGCCGGAAACATCGCCGGTCCCCTGTTGGGTTACGAGGTGTTGACCGCATTTTTTCTCGAGGCGACTTTCCTCGGCGTGATGCTGTTCGGGCGCGACCGCGTGCCGGGGTGGATGCATACGGCTTCGGCATTCCTGGTGGCGATCGGCACATCGGCTTCGGCTTTCTGGATCCTGGCGCTCAATTCCTGGATGCAGACGCCGCAGGGATTCGAAATCATTGACGGGCAACTGCATGCGACCGACTGGTGGGCGATCATCTTCAACCCGAGTTTTCCGTACCGGCTGACGCACATGATGATCGCCTCCGGGCTGACGGCGGCGTTTCTGATCGCCGGCATCTCGGCGCTGCAGTTGCTGCGCAAGCCGCAGTTCGAACCGGCGCGGAGGATGTTGCGGGTGGGTATCGTGATGGCGGCAGTGCTGACGCCGGCACAGATCATGGTGGGCGACCTGCATGGGCTAAACACGCTCGAGCACCAGCCGGCAAAGATCGCCGCCATCGAAGGCATCTGGGAAACGGAGCGCGGCGCACCGCTGCTGCTGTTCGCCATGCCGAACGGCAAGGAGCGGCGCAACGACTACGCGATCTCCATTCCCAGGGGCGCGAGCCTGATCCTCACCCACGAGTTCGACGGCGAGCTCAAGGGCCTGAA
>JBOIFZ010000279.1:0-8778 GCA_050741735.1 Burkholderiales bacterium | reverse complement strand
ATCCAGGCAAGAGTGGACATGAACGAGGACGAGGGATGAAGGATGAACTGCTGGCCAGTATAGCCGGGCTTTCAAGGCCTCATTCCGTAAGCCAGATCAGGGCGGCCATGCGACCGGTGACTTTGTCGCGCCGGTGGGAGAAGAAGCGCCGCGGGTCGGAGTAGGTACAGAGGCCGCCGCCGTAGATCTGCGTCACCCCGCTTGCCCGGAGACGCTGCCGGGCGAGCGCGAACAGGTCGGCCAGCCATTTGCCCGGCTTGTGGGCGACGAATGCGGAGGCGGCATCTGCATTCCGCACCAGAAACGCGTCGCGCACGTCGGCGCCGACCTCGAAGGCGGAAGGGCCGATGGCAGGGCCAAGGTAGGCGAGCAGTTGATCGGGAGCGGTAGCCATCGCGCGTACCGTGTTTTCCAGTACGCCCGCCGCCAACCCGCGCCACCCGGCGTGGGCCGCCGCGACCCCGCTGCCGGTGCGATCGGTGAGCAGCACCGGCAGGCAATCCGCCACCATGACGGTGCACACCGAGCCTGGATTCCTTGCGACTGCGGCGTCCGCTTCCACTGGCTGGTGGTGCAGCCTGTCGGCATCCACCACCCGTGCGCCGTGGACCTGCAGCAGCCACTTGGGTTCGGCAGGAAGAAGATCCCGCAGCGATGCCCGGTTGGTCCGAACCGACTGCATGTCGTCATCGTTACGTTGCCCAAGGTTCATGCTGGCGAAAGGACCCGTGCTCACACCGCCGCTGCGGGTGGTGATGAGCGTGCGTACGTTTGCCGGGGCCGGCCAGTCGGGGACAATCCAGTCGCGAGGCGGCTCAAGCATTTCCCAGTACCGACAACAATTGCGCGATGTCCGGCGGCGTCGGCGCCTGCCATGTCAGTGTTTCGCCGGTCTGCGGATGAACGAGGGCGAGCCTGGCGGCGTGCAGCGCCTGCCGGGGAAAATCCTGCACCTCCGCGGGCAGTTTCGTGCTGCGATTGCTGAGGCGATACACCGGATCCCCGATCAACGGATGTCCGATGGAGTGCAAGTGCACGCGAATCTGATGCGTGCGCCCGGTTTCAAGGCGACAGCGCAGCAGCGACCAGGACGACCCGCGCTCTAGCACGGCGTAGTGCGTGGTGGCCGTCTTGCCCCTGGCCACCACCGCCATCCTGGTGCGGCTTACCGGGTGGCGGCCGATCGGTGCCTCGACGACACCGTCGCGCGCCACCACGCCGTGCACCACCGCAGTGTATTCGCGGGTAACGGAGCGAGCCTGCAACTGCCGCATCAGATCGACCTGTGCAGGAAATGTTTTTGCCACCACCAGCAGACCGCTGGTGTCCTTGTCGAGTCGGTGTACGATGCCAGCTCGCGGCACACCGGAGAGCTGCGGCGCGTGGCAGAGCAGGGCGTTCAACAGCGTGCCGCTCCAGTTGCCGCTGCCGGGATGCACGACCAGACCGGCGGGCTTGTCGATGACCAGGATCTGGTCGTCTTCGAACACCACTTGCAGCGGGATGGCCTCGGGGCGGTGCGACGCGTCGCCGGGAGCGGGCTGCGGCGCAACGACGATGGTTTCCCCGCCCCACACCTTGGCCTTGGCTGAGGTGGGCGCGCCGTTCACGGTCACCTGCCCGCTGCGAATCCATGCCTGAAGTCGGTTGCGCGAGTACTCGGGCAGCAGCCGAACCAGCGCCTGATCGAGGCGCATGCCTGCGCATTGCGCGGGAACGGCGAGGCAATGATGCCGGTCAGACGAAGGGTTCTCTATATAATTCGGCAATTTTGTTGCGGATTCCGTCATGAAACGTAGTGTAGCGATTCTTGCCTTGTTGCTGGCCGCCGCATGCGCGCTGGACCCGGTCGACGAAACCAAGAACTGGCGCCCGGAGCGGATATATAGCGCCGCGCGGGAGGAACTCGACGGCAAGAATTACCAGAAGGCGATCGGCTATTACGAGAAGCTGGAATCCCGCTATCCGTACGGCCGTTACGCCCAGATGGCGCAGATCGAAAGCGCCTACGCTTACTGGAAGGACGACGAAGGTGCCCAGGCGCTGGCGGCCTGCGATCGCTTCATCAAGTTGCACCCCGATCATCCCAACGTGGATTACGCCTACTATCTGAAGGGGCGGATCAACTTCAACGAAAACCTGGGACTGATGGGTTATGTCGCCGAGAAAGACATGACCGAGCGCGACCCGAAAGCGGCGAGAGAGGCGTTCGACGCGTTTCGCGAACTGGTATCGCGCTTTCCGCAAAGCCGGTACGCGCCCGATGCGCGCGCGCGCATGAACTACCTGGTGAATGCAATGGCCTCAGCCGAGGTGAACGTGGCCGAGTATTACCTGCGGCGCGGCGCCTATGTCGCTGCGGTGAACCGCGCCCAGTTCGCGCTGATCAACTACCCCGAGGCACCGGCGATCGAACGCGCCCTCAAGGTGCTGGTCAAGGCCTACGACGAGATGGGGCTTGCCGATCTGCGCGACGACGCCAAGCGACCGCTGGACACGAATTTTCCCGAGCCCAGCGCCAATCTCCGTCAGAGCAAAGCGTGGTGGAAGCTCTGGTGATGCGACGGGCACGTTGGCGTCAGGATGCGGCTGAGGTTCATGGTCACGCCGGAGCGCCTAGCACGGGCAGGCGACTATCGCGCGAAGCGTTTGACCACGTCCATCAACTCGGCGACTGCTTTCGTGCCTTTGCCGGAACGAATCGCGTCCTGCAGGCAGCCGTGCGAGTGGCCTTCGAGCAGTTGCAACGCCAGCGCATCCATCGCCGAGCGCACCGCGGCAATCTGGGTAAGGATGTCCGGGCAGTAACGGTCCTCTTTGAGCATCCTGGCGATGCCCCGCACCTGGCCTTCGATGCGGTTCAGGCGCATCGACAGCTCCGCCTTGTTGGCGCGCTCGACGATATGCTGGTGTTTCGCCTTGTCAGGCGACCTGGTAGCCGGCATCGGTCACCGCCTCCCTCATCCTGTTCACATCGGCTTTTGCGGGATCATAGGTCACGGTGGCCTGGGCCGTTTCCAGCGACACCTCGGCGCTGTTTACGCCCTGGATGCTCTCCAGCACATTCTTCACGCTGCGCACGCAGCCGCCGCAGGTCATGCCGTTCACTTTGAGTACGGTCGTTTCCATATCCATTCCTTGTGATTGAGCAATTGAGTAATTCTGTAATTGGGTGAGCAGACAAGTTGAGGACTTATCACTCGATTGCCCAATCACTTAATCACCCAATCACTTAATTACCTAATTGCCGCCTTCGGTTTCCAGCGTTTTAGAAGCAGCGAGTTGGTGACCACCGAGACGGAGGACAACGCCATCGCGGCGCCGGCGATCACCGGGTTGAGCATGCCGAACGCTGCCAGCGGAATGCCGAGGACGTTGTAGAAAAAGGCGAAGAAAAGATTCTGGAAGATCTTGGCGAGCGTCGCGCGCGACAGCCGGATCGCATCCACGACGCTCATCAGGTCGTTGCGTATCAGCGTTACGTCCGCGGCCTCGATGGCGATATCCGAACCCGACGAAATGGCGAAACTCACATCGGCGGCGGCGAGAGCCGGTGCATCGTTGACGCCGTCGCCAGCCATCGCAACCAGTCCGCCTGTGCCCTTGAGGCGCGAAATTTCCGCGGCCTTGTCGGCCGGCAGGACTTCGGCGCGGAACTCGCTGATGCCGAGCTTGCCGGCTATGGCACGCGCGGTTGCGGTGTTGTCGCCGGTCAGCATCACCACTTCGATTCCAATGGCCTTCAGCTGCGAGATTGCCGCCGCGGAAGAGGGGCGAGGTTGATCGGCAATAGCGACGTAACCCATTGCCTGCCCGGAATCCGCGAGCACGATAACGGTCTTTCCTTCGCCGGCGAGCCGCAGGACGCTGGCATCGTCGATCGCAACGCCCTGATCCCTGATGAAACGGGGGGAACCGAGCATCAGTACCCTTTGCGCGATGCGGGCCCGCACGCCCGATCCCGGGACCGCCGCAAAATCCTCGACCGGAAGCAATGACAGTTTTTGCTCGCGGGCGCGGGCGAGCACGGCACGCGCTAGCGGATGCTCAGAATTCTGCTCCAGCGAAGCCGCGAGCTCCAACACCGCAGACCTGGTCGATCCGGGGGCGGGAACCACATCGGTCACCGCAGGCTTGCCCAGCGTAAGCGTTCCGGTCTTGTCGACCACCAGCGTGCGAATTTTCCCGGCGCGTTCCAGTGCAGCGGCGCTGCGCACCAAAATCCCCGATTGGGCGCCGCGCCCGCTGCCGACCATGATCGCAGTCGGCGTGGCGAGCCCGAGCGCGCACGGACAGGCGATCACCAGCACTGCGACCGCGTTGATAAGGGCCTGGGTGAAGTCGCCGGAGAGCATCCACCACGCCACGAAGGTCATCACGCTGATGGCGACGACGATCGGCACGAAGATGCCGGAGATCCGGTCCGCCAGGCGCTGAATCGGCGCCTTGCTGCCCTGGGCTTTTTCCACCAGCCGCACAATTTCGGCAAGTTGGGTATGGGCGCCTACGCCGGTAGCGCGCACCCTGAGCATGCCGTCCTGGTTCTGGGTAGCGGCGAAGACGCGGCTGCCGTTGCGCTTGCCCGCAGGCATGCTTTCGCCGGTGAGCATGCTCTCGTCCACGCTGGATGCGCCGTCGACGACGTCGCCGTCCACCGCGACGCGCTCGCCCGGCCGCACGATCACGATATCGCCAGGGACCACGGCCGCGAGATCCACCTCGACGGCATCGCCGTTACGCTCGACCCGTGCGCGCTTGGGCTGAAGTTGCAATAGCTGCTCGATCGCCGCGGAAGTCCTGCCCTTGGCGCGCGCTTCCAGGAGTTTGCCCATGAGCACCAGGGTGATGATCGCGGCGCCGGCCTCGAAATAGACGTGCTGCCCGTGCAGGCCGAAAGCGGTCACCGCCGCGCTGAACAGGTAGGCCATCGAAGTACCAAGCGCGATCAGTAAGTCCATATTGGCGGAACCGCCGCGCAGCGCGTGCCAGGCGCCGACATAGAAGCGCCTGCCGATCCAGAACTGCACCGGCGTCGCCAGCAGCCATTGCAGCCAGCGCGGCAGCCCTTCGGCGTACCCCTCAAGGGGGTATCGAAAAGAATGCTCTCCGGTGAACATCGTGCCCATCTGCAGCAACAGGGGCGCGGACAACGCCACGGCGATCCAGAACAGCCGCAGTTCCCTGCGATAGCGTTCTTCGCGCCGGACCTTTTCCTCGGTGCGCGTGACGCCCGCCAGCTCGCACGCGTCGTAGCCGGCCTTGCGGACGGTTTCAATCAGCTTCGCCACGTCGGTGCGGCCCGGCACGAACTGCACGCTTGCACGCTCGCTGACAAGGTTCACCGCCGCCGCTGTGGCGGGCAGCTTGTTCAGTGCTCTTTCGATTCGAGTGGCGCAGGCAGCGCAGGTCATGCCGTCGATCGCAAGCTCGATGGTGCGTGCAGGGGCGGAGACGTTCGGCGAGTCCATGGCATAAATACTCTAGTACCCTCAGGGGGTACCAGTCAAGTACCGGGGTGGGGTACCCTGCATACCCCCTCCCACGTCACCCCGGCCCTCTCCCCCCGCAAGCGGGCGGAGAGGGAGAGTGAAGAGCAACGCGTTACCGGTATCGATTTATGAGGTTTCGATATCGCATCTCTGAATGCCGTACCAGCGCATCAATCTTATCGAGCGTCACTGGTTCGTCTTGAAGAATCTGGTTCCCTCTCCGCCGTCAGGGGGAGAGGGTTAGGGAGAGGTGATTTCCGGCCTGTTGCGGAACTGTTCCAGCGCTTCGGGATTGGAAAGCGCCTCCAGGTTCTTCACCGGGTTGCCGTGCACGACATTGCGCACTGCGAGTTCGACGATCTTGCCGCTCTTGGTGCGCGGAATATCGCCTACCTGGACGATCTTTGCCGGTATGTGGCGTGGAGTGGTGTTGACGCGAATCTGGTCCCGAATTTTCTTCGCCAGCGCGTCGTCGAGCGCCAGTCCGTGGCGCAGGCGCACGAACAGCACCACGCGGACGTCGTTGTCCCAATCCTGGCCGATCACCAGGCTTTCCACCACTTCATCGAGTTGCTCGACCTGCCGATAGATCTCGGCGGTGCCGATGCGTACGCCGCCGGGATTGAGGGTGGCGTCCGAGCGTCCATAGATGATGGCTGTACCGCGTGGTGTCAGTTCCATGTAGTCGCCATGACACCAGGTATCCGGGAAACGCTCGAAGTACCCGGCGCGGTACTTGTCGCCGTCGGGATCGTTCCAGAAATGGACGGGCATCGAAGGGAAGGGTGCGGTGCACACTAGTTCGCCCTTCGCACCGATGACTGCGTTGCCGTCGTCATCGAAGACCTGCACGTTCATTCCGAAGCCGCGGCACTGGATTTCACCCCGGTACACCGGAGCGGTCGGGTTGCCGAGCACGAAACAGGAGGCGATGTCGGTGCCTCCGGAAATCGAGGATAACAGGATGTCTTTCTTGATCGCGCGATAGACGTAGTCGAAGCTTTCAGGCACCAGCGGCGAGCCGGTCGAGGTGATCGTCTCGATCGAGTCCAGCCGGTGGGTATCCATCGGCCTGGCGCCGGCCTTGTTGAGCGCGTCTATGTATTTGGCGGAGGTGCCGAACACGGTCATGCGCTCTGCGTCGGCGAAGTCGAACAACACGCTCGGTCTGGGATGGAAAGGCGAGCCGTCGTACAGAAGCAGCGTCACCCCGGTGGCGAGGCCGGAAGCAAGCCAGTTCCACATCATCCAGCCGCAGGTGGTGAAGTAGAACAGGCGGTCGCCGCGTTTCAGATCGGTGTGCAGCTGATGCTCCTTGAGGTGCTGCAGGAGCGTGCCGCCGGCGCCGTGAACGATGCATTTGGGCACGCCGGTGGTGCCGGAGGAGTAGAGAATATACAGCGGGTGGTTGAACGGCAGGCGCCGGAAGGCGATTTCGCGGCCGCGATACGGGCCGACGAAGTCGGCGAGATGCACCGCGTTCCTGATGCCGGATATGTCGGGTTTCTCCCGGGTGTAGGAAACAATCACCGTGCGTGCCAGCGTCGGCAGATTCCTTGCGATCTCGGCAATGCGCGGCAGGGTATCGTGGGTCTTGCCGTTGTAGTGATACCCCTCCACCGCGAACAGCACCTTGGGCCCGATCTGGCCGAAACGGTCGAGGACCCCCTGCGCGCCGAAGTCCGGCGAACACGACGACCAGATCGCACCGAGGCTGGTGGCGGCGAGCATGAAGATGACGGTCTCGGGCATGTTCGGCATGAAGGCCGCGACCCGGTCGCCTTCCTTCACGCCTGCGACTGACAACGCCTTCGCGGTGCGGGAAACCGCGTCGTACACGTCAGCGTAGCTCATGCGACGGCGCACCTTGTCCTCGCCCCAGAACACCATCGCGGTGCCGTCGTCGCGCCGCCGCAGCAGGTTTTCGGCGAAGTTCAATTGCGCATCCGGAAACCACTTCGCTCCCGGCATTTTGCCGCCATCGACCAGAACCCGTTCGCCGCGAGTCTCGGCCACCACGCCGCAGAAATCCCAGATTGCGGTCCAGAATCGCTCCGATTCGCGCACAGACCAGTCGTAGAGTTGCTGCGTGTCCCTGACCCCGGCATTCCAGCGCTGGTTAACCAGGTGGATGAAGCGGGTGATGTTGGACCTGGCGATTCGCTCCCGCGACGGCCGCCAGAGTACCGGCGGAATGTCCTGATTCATGGCCGTTGAAAAGAAGTCTGTTGCCGCAATGAGCACAAAGCAAACGGCAAAACGAACCACCAAGACACCAAGGCACCAAGATACCAGTACATTTGTGTTTGATTCCTTGGTGTCTTCGTGCCTTGGTGGTTAACGATCTTGCCTTTGACCAGGCTGTTCATTCAGGACGCATTTGCGGGAACAGGATCACGTCCCGGATCGAGGGACTATCGGTGAACAGCATCACCAGGCGATCGATGCCGATGCCTTCGCCCGCAGCGGGCGGCAGGCCGTACTCGAGCGCGCGCACATAATCGGCGTCGTAGTACATCGCTTCCTCGTCGCCGGCCTCCTTGGCCCTGGCCTGCTCCGAGAGGCGCTCTGCCTGATCTTCCGGGTCGTTCAGTTCCGAGAATCCGTTCGCCATCTCGCGTCCGGTGATGAACAGCTCGAAGCGGTCGGTGACTGCCGGATTGGCGTCGTTGCGGCGGGCCAGGGGCGAGACGTCGGTCGGATAGGCGACGATGAAGGTCGGCTGGATTAGCTTGTCCTCCGTGGTCTGCTCGAACAGCTTGAGTTGCAGCAATCCCAGGCCGTCGCCGGGGAAGACCTCGACTTTGAAAGCATCGAGCGCCGAGCGCAGGTAAGCCGGTTTGACAAGGTCCGCCAACGGGTATTTCGGGTTGTACTTGGCGATTGCCTCGGCCAGTGTCAGCCGATCGAAGCGTTTGCCCAGGACTATGGTCTCGCCCTGATAGCCGAGCGTGGTCGTGCCGAGAACTTCCTGCGCGACCTGCTGCAGCAGTTCCTCGGTGAGATCCATCAGATAGTTGTAGTCCTGGTAGGCCTCGTAGAACTCCAGCATGGTGAACTCGGGGTTATGGCGGGTCGAGATCCCCTCATTGCGGAAATTGCGGTTGATCTCGAACACCTTCTCGATCCCGCCCACCACCAGCCGCTTGAGGTAAAGCTCGGGCGCGACGCGCAGGTAGAGGTCCCTGTCGAGCGCGTTGTGATGCGTTACGAACGGCCGTGCCGCGGCACCGCCGGGGATGGGCTGCATCATCGGCGTTTCGACTTCGAGATAACCGCGCGCGACGAA
>JBOIFZ010000278.1:0-5770 GCA_050741735.1 Burkholderiales bacterium | reverse complement strand
GCGCGCCCGCCGCGGTCAGCTGTGCAGCGGGTTCGGGCGTCGCCGCGCGCTCAAGGCGGTCGCGCACCGCGGTCCACTCGGGAAGCTGCGGGAGCGCCTCGACCACGATCAGGCGACAACCGGCGTCGTCGAGGCGGCGCAAAGTGCCGTAAAGCACGCGTGCATACTCTTCCGGGGTTTCGGGCCCCACTTGCCACAACGCCACTTTCGAGTCGGGCGGGCGCCCGCGGCGCGCGAGCACCGCGACCGGCGGCGGCACGACCTGCCGGCGCACGTAACTCTCGATTTCGTCCGGAAGAACGATTTTCAGCGGCGTGCGCGGCGCATAGTGCGAGGCAAGCGACCCGGGCACGCGTGGCCGGTCCACGGCCGGTTCGCCGAGCGGCACCAGCAACGCGTCGGCAATCTGCTGCGCGCTCACGCGTCCGGGGCGCAATATGACCGGCGGTTCACGGGTGAGATCCACGATTGTGGATTCGATTCCGACGTCGCAGGGTCCGCCGTCCAGAACAATCTCCACCGCGTTGCCGAGTTCCTCGCGCACGTGCTTCGCGGTAGTTGGGGAGAGTCTGCCGAACTTGTTCGCCGACGGCGCAGCGATACCCCCGCCGAATGCCTTCAACAATTGCTGTGCGACGGGATGCCCGGGAACCCGCAGTCCAATGGTGTCCTGGCCGCCGGAGATCAGGTCGCTCACCTGCGGCGAGCGCTTGAGCACCATGGTGAGCGGGCCCGGCCAGAATTTCTCCGCAAGCAGCCACGCAGCGCGCGGCACCTCCGCCGCCCAGTGCTTTAGTTCGCTCATGTCGGCGATGTGGACGATCACCGGATGGTCAGCGGGACGGCCCTTGGCAGCGAAGATCTTTTTCACCGCGGCGGGATTGGAGGCATCCGCGCCGAGTCCGTACACGGTCTCGGTCGGAAACGCCACCAGCCCTCCCGCGCGGAGGATCTCTGCGGCTTTCTCGATTTCCTGGTCAGACGTCAATTAGGAATAACCTCTTTCAGCACGAAGGGTCACGAAGGAAATACGAAGGTACACGAAGAAGATCAAAGTCAAAAGCCTTCAACGCAATGACGCAAAGACTGCATGGGAATAGAGGAACGAAACCCGAATCCATACTTGCTGGCTTTTTCGTCGATTTTTGTTTTCCTTCGTGTTCCTTTCTTGCTTTTCCTTCGTGACCCTTCGTGTTAAGCGCGTTTCGTCTTCACGCGGTCAAAAGTCGCAGGGCTTCTTCGTATTTTTCAGCGGTCTTCTTGAGCACGTCGGCGGGCAGGGCCGGCGCCGGCGGCTGCTTGTTCCATTTCTGCGATTCCAGCCAGTCGCGCACGAACTGCTTGTCAAACGAGGGCGGGCTGATGCCGACCCGGTACTGGTCCTTCGGCCAGAAGCGCGATGAGTCCGGGGTCAATGCCTCGTCGATCAGGTACAGCTTGCCGTTGGCATCGCGGCCGAACTCGAACTTGGTGTCGGCAATGATGATTCCGCGGGTGGCGGCATAGGCCGCCGCCTCGGAATAGAGCTGGATCGCCTTGTCGCGTACTTGTCCCGCCAGGGCCTCGCCGATCAGTTTCTCCATCTCCGAGAAAGGAATGTTTTCGTCGTGCGTGCCGATCGCAGCCTTGGTGGAGGGCGTAAAGATCGGCTGGGGCAGTCGTTGCGCCTCCTTCAGCCCGGCAGGCAGCGCAATGCCGCAGATCATCTGAGTCTTCTGGTAATCCTTCCAGCCCGAGCCGGCCATATAGCCGCGCACAATCGCTTCGATGGGCAGCGGTTGCAAGCGCCGCACGACGAAGGCGCGCCCCTCTACCTGGCCGCGCTCCGCGGCCGCGACCAGCGTCTCCGGCGCCACGTCGAGCAAGTGATTCGGGATCACGGGGCGGAGCTTCCTGAACCAGAAGTTCGACATCTCGGTGAGCACCCGGCCCTTGCCCGGCACCGGAGTGGGAAGAATCACGTCGAAAGCCGACAAGCGGTCGGTCTGTACGATCAGCAGACGCTCGGCGTCCACCGCGTAGAGGTCGCGCACCTTGCCGCGATGGAGCAGCTTGAGCGATTTCAGGCTGGTTTCGTGGACGGGTTGGGTTGCACTCATCGAGACTTCGTTACAGTTCGATCAGGATAGCTCGGGTAGCTTTGCCGCTTTCACCGCGTTCGCCTGCTTGATGCGGAACGCCTGCAGGCGCCTGGCCAATCGGGCGTCGTTCAGCGCCAGCATCGCCACCGCGAACAATCCGGCGTTGGCCGAGCCGCCGTCGCCGATTGCAAACGTCGCAACCGGAATGCCTTTTGGCATCTGCACCGTGGACAGCAGCGAGTCGAGGCCTCCGAGGTGCTTGGAGGGAATCGGCACCGCCAGCACCGGCAGCGTGGTCAGCGCAGCGACGACTCCGGCGAGATGCGCGGCACCGCCGGCACCGGCGATGAAACACTGCGTTCCGCCCTGTGCGCATTTTTTCACATACTCCGCAAGCAGTTCCGGAGTGCGGTGAGCGGACAACGCGCGCGCTTTGTAGGGCACACCGAAGTCCTTTAACTGGCGCGCCGCGTGCTGCATCACGTCCCAATCGTTGCTGCTGCCCATCACGATCGAGACGAGTGGCGCGGGCGCTTTCCTGGTTGCCATGATCCCTCCTGAATTAGTCGGACGAAGTAATCTTGAGCCCAGTGATACCGACAACGATAATCGCGACGCAGGCTACCCCGCAGGCACTCCTCACTCCTCACCCCTCTCGCCTCATCTGTCTACGGCTTGCGGCTCTCGCCGACCTTGACGATCTTCATGGTGTTGGTGCCGCCGGGCGCGCCGATGGGCTCGCCGAAAGTGATCACGATCAGGTCGCCCTTCTGTACCAGCCCGGCGGAGACCAGCTGGTCCTCCGCCTCCTGCAGCAGGTAGTCGCGGTCGTGGCCGATGTACTTGATCATCAGCGGATAGACATCGCGGTACAGGCTCAACCGATAACGCGTGGAAATTTCCGGCGTCAACGCGTAGATCGGCACCCCGCAGTTCAGGCGCGAAATCCACAGGGCGGTGGAGCCGGACTGGGTCAGTGCCGCGATCGCCTTGACTTTCAGGTGATACGCCGTAAAAAGCGCCGCCATTGCGATCGACTGGTCCACGCGGGTGAACACGCGATCGAGGAATTCGCGGTCCAGCGTCACCTCGGCGGATTTCTCCGCCTCCAGGCAAATGCGCGCCATCGCCTCAACGGTTTCCACCGGGTATTTTCCGCTGGCCGTCTCGGCGGAGAGCATCACCGCATCGGTGCCGTCGAGAACCGCGTTCGCCACGTCGGAAACCTCCGCGCGCGTGGGCACCGGACTCGAGATCATCGACTCCATCATCTGCGTTGCGGTGATGGTGAGCTTGTTGCGCTCGCGCGCGGCGCGAATCATGCGTTTCTGCAGCGCCGGCACCGCCGCATCGCCGACTTCCACGGCAAGATCGCCGCGCGCCACCATGATGCCGTCGCTGGCCTCCATGATTTCCTCCATGGCAGCGATCGCCTCGGCGCGTTCCATCTTGGCGATCAGAATCGAGCGGCCGCCGGCCGCGCGCATCAGCTCCTTTGCCATGTACATGTCGGCGCCGCTCTTGGGGAAGGACACCGCCAGAAAATCCGCCTTCATCGCCACCGACGTCTTGATGTCCTCCATGTCCCTGGCGGTCAGCGCGGGGGCAGTCAGTCCCCCGCCCTGGCGGTTGATGCCCTTGTTGTTCGAAAGAACGCCGCCCACGCGTACCGTGGTGGTGATCTGGCTGCCCTGAACCTTCTGCACGTCGAGTACCAGCCGGCCGTCGTCCAGCAGCAGCACCGAGCCCGGCGAGACGTCGCGCGGCAATTCCTTGTAGTCCAGGCCCACGCGTTCCTGGTTTCCGAGCGGGACCTCGGCATCGAGGACGAACACCTCGCCCTTGTTGAGGGTGACTTTACCTTTCTCGAACTTGCCGATGCGTATTTTCGGTCCCTGCAGGTCACACATGATGCCGACCGTGCGCTCCATGGTGCGCGCTACCGCGCGCACCAGTTCCGCGCGCGCCAGGTGTTCCTCCGCGCTGCCGTGGGAGAAATTCATGCGTACCACGTCGACACCGGCGGCAATCATGCGCGTCAATATATCGCGTTCGCTGGATGCCGGACCGAGAGTTGCTACGATTTTTGTGCTTCGTTGCATTCAACGCTTACCACAGAGACACAGAGGCGCAGAGAACATAAAACACGCGGTAAAAGGCCCACTGCAGGCGATATTACATCGGAAAAGCGGGCAAGAAATTCGCAACTCGTGTCCTCTTGAGTATCTCTCCGTGTCTCTGTGCCTCTGTGGTTGATCAAGTCCCGGAAGACGCACGCTGTTCGAGAATTTCCACTGCCGGAAGTTTCTTGCCTTCCAGGAATTCCAGGAAAGCGCCGCCGCCGGTGGAAATGTAGCCGATTTTTTTCTCGATCCCGTACTTGGCGATCGCCGCAACCGTATCGCCGCCGCCGGCGATCGAGAATGCCGGAGAAGCCGCGATCGCATGCGCGATGGTCTTCGTCCCCTCGCCGAACTGGTCGAACTCGAACAGGCCCACCGGGCCGTTCCAGACGATTGTGCCGGCCTTGCCGAGCGCGTCGGCGAGTTGCCTGGCGGTCCTCGGGCCGATGTCGAGGATAAGGTCATCGGCCGCGACATCTTTGGCTTCCTTCACCGCAGCCTTGGCCTGCGCGGAAAATTCCTTCGCGCACACCACGTCCGACGGGATCGGCACGGCCCCGCCTTTCGCCTTGATCGCTTCGATGATTCCATTCGCTGCGCCGACCAGGTCGGCCTCGATCAGCGACTTGCCGACCGGCAGGCCCGCGGCCAGCATGAAAGTGTTGGCGATGCCGCCGCCGACGATCAGTTGATCCACTTTTTTCGCCAGCACGCCCAGGATGCGGAGCTTGGTTGAGACCTTGGAGCCGGCAACTATCGCCACCAACGGCCGTTTCGGCGCGGTCAGCGCCTTGCCCAAGGCCTCCAACTCCGCTGCCATCAGCGGCCCGGCGCACGCGACCGCCGCAAATCTGGCGATCCCGTGGGTTGTCGCTTCGGCGCGATGCGCGGTGCCGAATGCGTCGTTCACGTAAACGTCGCACAGCGCCGCCATTTTTCTGGCCAGGATCTCGTCGTTCTTCTTTTCGCCCTTGTTGACCCGACAATTCTCCAGCAGTACGACCTGTCCGCGTTTCAATTCCACGCCCTCGACCCAGTTTGTCTTGAGCGGGACCGGCGTGCCGAGCAGTTCCGACAATCGCTTTGCCACCGGCGCCAGCGAATCTTCGGGTTTCAACTCGCCCTCGGTCGGCCGGCCGAGGTGCGAAGTCACCATCACTGCGGCGCCGGCGTTCAGTGCGTGCCGGATCGCCGGCACCGAGGCGCGGATGCGGGTGTCGTCGGTGATGTTGCCGGCGTCGTCTTGCGGCACGTTCAGATCCGCGCGAATGAACACGCGTTTGCCGCGCAAATCGAGATCGGTCATCCGCAGGAACGTCATGGTCTCGGGTCCATACCTTTCCGTCACAAAGAACACAGAGGGCACAGAGAAAAAAGACCCGTGGAAATTCCGGCCTCCGTTTCGACTGTGCCCGCTGCGGTAAATGCTAATGCTTATTTCGCATTCATCAGCGCAACCGTCACATCCAGCATCCGGTTGCAGAAGCCCCACTCGTTGTCATACCAGGAACATACCTTCACCAGCGTACCATCCGACACTTTTGTGAGCGTCGAATCGAAAACCGA
>JBOIFZ010000277.1:0-6404 GCA_050741735.1 Burkholderiales bacterium | reverse complement strand
GGGCGGCCGCACCGTGGGCGCCGGCGTGGTGTCCAAGGTTATCGAGTGATTAAGTGATTGCGTGATTAAGTGATTGAGTGACCAAGAGCGAACCGCGCAATCACTGAATCACTATTCACCTAATCACTGGGATTAAAATGCAAAACCAGAAAATCCGCATTCGCCTGAAGGCCTTCGACTATCGCCTGATTGATCAGTCGGCGATCGAAATCGTCGAGACCGCCAAGCGCACCGGCGCAGTGGTCAAAGGCCCGGTTCCGCTGCCCACCCGCATCGAGCGCTTCGATGTACTGCGCAGCCCGCACGTGAACAAGACTTCGCGCGATCAGTTCGAGATTCGCACCCACCTGCGGTTGATGGACATCATCGATCCCACCGACAAGACCGTGGACGCGCTGATGAAGCTGGACCTGCCGGCGGGAGTGGACGTAGAGATTAAGTTGTGAGTTTTGAGTTTTGAGTGTTGAGTGTTGAGTGTTTAGTGGACCGAATTTCAACTCAACACTCAAAACTCAGCACTCAACACTGGTGTAGGAACGCTGGCCAATTGCAGCCGGCGCCTCTGCAGAGGAAATAAAAATGAGTTTAGGACTAGTCGGCCGCAAGATTGGCATGACGCGACTGTTTACCGATGACGGCGATGCCGTCCCGGTGACGGTCGTCGACGTGTCGAACAATCGCGTGACCCAGATCAAGACGACCGAGACCGATGGCTATGCCGCGGTGCAGGTGACGTTCGGCAAGCGCCGCGCCAGCCGGGTTTCCAGGCCCGCGGCCGGCCACTTTGCCAAGGCCGCCGTCGAAGCGGGTCACATCCTCCGGGAATTCCGTGTCGAACCCGATCAGCTTGCCAGCCTGAAGGTCGGCGGCCAGGTCGGCGTCGACATCTTCAAGGTCGGCCAGCTGGTGGACGTGACCGGTACCGCTATCGGCAAGGGCTTTGCCGGCGTGATCAAGCGCCATCACTTCTCCTCCAACCGCGCCAGCCACGGCAACTCGGTGTCTCACAACAAGCCGGGTTCGATTTCGATGGCGCAGGATCCGGGCCGCGTGTTTCCCGGCAAGAAGATGTCCGGCCATCTGGGTGCCGTGCGGCGCACCGCGCAGAAACTGGAAATCGTGCGCATCGACGCCGAGCGCCAGTTGCTGCTGATCAAGGGTGCGGTTCCCGGTTCCGAAGGCGGCGACGTGATCGTGCATCCTTCGGTGAAGGCGAAGGCGGCGTAATGGAACTCAAACTGATCAACGACAAGGGTCAGGCCACCGCCAGCGTCAAGGCCTCCGACGAACTGTTCGGACGCAAGTACAACGAGTCGCTGGTGCACCAGGTCGTGACTGCTTATTTGGCCAACGCCCGTCTCGGCACCCGGGCCCAGAAGGGACGCAGCGACATCGCCAAATCCACGCGCAAGCCCTGGCGCCAGAAAGGCACCGGCCGCGCCCGCGCCGGCATGGCGTCCAGCCCGCTTTGGCGTGGTGGCGGCAAGATTTTCCCGAACAGCCCGGATGAGAATTTCAGCCACAAGGTCAACCGCAAGATGTTCCGCGCCGGCCTCGCCTCGATCCTGTCGCAACTGGCCCGGGAAGGCCGTCTCGCCGTGGTCGAGAATTTCAAGGTCGATTCGCCCAAAACCAAGCAGCTGGCACAGAAGGTCAAGGGCATGGGCATGGACAACGTGCTGATCATCACCGATAACCTCGACGAGAACCTGGTGCTATCGGCGCGCAATCTCGTCAACGTGCTGGTGGTCGAACCCGGGCAGGCGGACCCGGTCAGCCTGCTGCGCTTCAGCAATACGCTTATCACCAAGGGCGCGGTGGCGAAGTTCGAGGAGATGCTGGCATGAACGCGGCCGCTATCAAACAGAACGGTATCAAGCAGAACGGTATCAAGCAGAACGCTATCAACCAGGAGCGGCTGATGCAGGTGCTGCTCGCGCCGGTGGTATCGGAAAAGAGCACCTTCGTCGCCGACAAGAATGAGCAGGTTATCTTCCGGGTTGCGCCGGATGCCACCAAGCCCGAAATCAAGGCTGCGGTGGAGCTGTTGTTCAAGGTGCAGGTGAAAAGCGTCCAGGTCGCCAACGTGAAGGGCAAGGAGAAGCGTTTCGGCCGCTTCGTCGGCCGCCGCCGGCACTGGAAAAAGGCCTATGTCTGCCTGAAGCCGGGCCAGGAGATCAACTTCTCCGCAGGGGAGGCCAAGTAAATGGCGCTCGTCAAAGTCAAACCGACATCCCCCGGCCGGCGCGCGCTGGTCAAGGTCGTCAACGCCAACCTGCACAAGGGCAAGCCGGTTGCCGCTCTGGTCGAGAAACAGAGCAAGCGTGCCGGCCGCAACAACCGCGGCCACATCACCACGCGCCATCAGGGCGGGGGGCACAAGCATCACTATCGCATCGTCGATTTCGTGCGCGACAAGGACGGCATTGCCGCCAGGATCGAGCGCCTGGAATACGACCCGAACCGCAGCGCCAATCTGGCGCTGCTGTGTTACGCCGACGGCGAGCGCCGTTACATCATCGCGCCCAAGGGCGTGACGGTGGGGCAGGAGGTCATCAACGGGGCGCAGGCGCCGATAAAGGTCGGCAATACGTTGCCGCTGCGCAACGTGCCGGTGGGCACCACCGTCCACTGCGTCGAAATGCTGCCCGGCAAAGGCGCGCAACTGGCGCGTTCCGCGGGGACATCGGTGCAGTTGCTGGCGCGCGAAGGCACCTATGCGCAGTTGCGCCTGCGTTCCGGCGAA
Source organism: Burkholderiales bacterium (assembly GCA_050741735.1). Taxonomy (GTDB): domain Bacteria; phylum Pseudomonadota; class Gammaproteobacteria; order Burkholderiales; family JACQAP01; genus JACQAP01. The sequence goes on along the minus strand of JBOIFZ010000277.1, from coordinate 3,658 downwards.
ATCCGCAAGGTTCACGTCGAGTGCCGCGCCACCATCGGGGAAGTCGGCAACGAAGAGCACAACCTCGAGTCCATCGGCAAGGCCGGACGCGTGCGCTGGCGCGGAGTGCGCCCGACCGTGCGCGGCGTGGCGATGAACCCGATCGACCACCCGCACGGCGGCGGCGAAGGAAAGACTGCTGCCGGCCGCGACCCGGTGAGCCCGTGGGGCACGCCGACCAAGGGTTACAAGACCCGTCGCAATAAGCGCACCCGCGGCATGATCGTGCGCGATCGTCACGGCAAGTAAGGGGTAAGGACACATGGCACGTTCGATCAAGAAAGGCCCGTTCGTCGATCATCACCTGGTACAGAAGGTGGATGCGGCGCGCGCTACCAACGACAAGCGCCCGATCAAGACCTGGTCGCGCCGTTCCACCATTCTTCCGGACTTCGTGGGGCTCACCATTGCCATTCACAACGGCCGCCAGCACGTGCCGGTGTATATCAGCGAGAACATGGTCGGGCACAAGCTCGGCGAATTCGCGCTGACCCGCACTTTCAAGGTGCATACCGGGGACAAGAAGGTCATTGCGGCTCCGTCCGGCGCAACGGCGCCGGGGTCGCCGTCGGCTGCAGCCGCTAAGAGGTAAGGGCGATGGGAGAGATGACGATGAGAACTTCTGCTGTTTTGCGCGGCGTGCGGCTGTCGGCCCAGAAAGGGCGCCTGGTCGCCGACCAGGTGCGCGGTCTGCCGGTGGACAAGGCGCTGAGCCTGCTGGCCTTCAGCCCGAAAAAGAGCGCCAAGATCATCCGCAAGGTGCTGGAGTCGGCGATTGCCAATGCCGAACACAACCAGGGCGCCGACGTCGATGAGTTGACGGTCACGACCATCCACGTCGAACAGGGTACGAGCCTGAAGCGTTTCATGCCGCGCGCCAAGGGCCGCGGTTTCAAGATCACCAAGCCTACCTGCCACATTTACGTGACGGTAGGGGACAAGGAGTAAGCATGGGACAGAAAATTCACCCGACCGGGTTCAGGCTTTCGGTGCAGCGCAACTGGACTTCGCGCTGGTATTCGAACAGCAAGAATTTCCCGGCGATGCTGCAGGAGGACATCAAGGTCCGCGACTTCCTGAAGAAGAAGCTGGCGCACGCCGCGGTCAGCAAAGTGGTGATCGAGCGCCCGGCCAAGAACGCCAAGATCACCGTGTACAGCGCCCGTCCCGGTGTGGTGATCGGCAAGAAGGGCGAGGACATCGAGAAATTGCGTGGCGAACTGCAGAAGCTGATGGGCGTACCGGTTCACGTGAACATCGAGGAAGTGCGCAAGCCCGAGATCGATGCCCAGCTGATCGCGGATTCCATCGCCCAGCAACTGGAGAAGCGCATCATGTTTCGCCGCGCCATGAAGCGCGCGATCCAGAATGCCATGCGCCTGGGCGCGCAGGGCATCAAGATCATGAGCGCGGGACGTCTGAACGGGATCGAAATCGCCCGCACCGAGTGGTACCGCGAAGGCCGCGTGCCGCTTCATACCCTGCGTGCCGACATCGACTACGGTTTCTCCGAGGCCAAGACCACTTACGGAGTGATCGGCATCAAGGTGTGGGTATTCAAGGGCGAAGTGCTCGGTCGCGGCGAGCAGCCGGTGGCGGCGCCAGCGCCGGAGCCGGAGAGGAAGGCAAGACGAGGAGCCAGGCATGCTGCAGCCAGCTAGAAGGAAGTACCGCAAGGAGCAGAAGGGCCGCAACACCGGTGTCGCGACCCGCGGCGCCAAAGTGAGCTTCGGCGAATACGGCCTGAAAGCGGTCGGCCGCGGCCGTCTGACCGCGCGCCAGATCGAAGCCGCGCGCCGTGCCATGACCCGCCACATCAAGCGCGGCGGGCGGATCTGGATCCGTATCTTCCCGGACAAACCAATCTCGCGGAAGCCGGCGGAAGTGCGCATGGGCAACGGCAAGGGCAACCCAGAGTACTACGTGGCGGAGATCCAGCCCGGCAAGGTGCTCTACGAGATGGACGGCGTGGACGAGGCGTTGGCGCGCGAGGCATTCCGGCTGGCCGCCTCCAAGCTGCCGATTCAGACTACCTTCGTAATCCGACAGGTGGGATAAGCGATGAAAGCGATTGAACTCCGGGCCAAGAGCGCGGCCGACCTCAACAAGGAGCTCAACGAGCTCCTCAAGGCGCAATTCTCGCTGCGCATGCAGCTTGCCACCCAGCAGCTCAACAACACCAGCGAAATCAAGAAGGTGCGCCGCGACATCGCGCGCGTGCGCACCCTGATCGGCGAGAAGGCCAAACAGTCATGAACGAGAATCAGCAAACCATTGCACGCAAACTGACCGGGCGCGTGGTCAGCGACAAGATGAACAAGACCGTCACCGTCCTGGTCGAGCGCAAGGTCAAGCATCCGATTTACGGCAAGTTCGTCAGCCGCTCCAAGAAGTATCACGCGCACGACGAGAGCAACGAATTCCATCCGGGCGACCTGGTGTTGATCGAGGAAACCCGCCCGCTGTCCCGGACCAAGACCTGGAAAGTGGTGAAACTGGTGGAGAAAGCCAAGGAAGAGGTCTGAAAGCCTTGCCTGGGCGGAGTTTTTTCCCTAGAATTGCGCCTTTTTCCCGGGACGCCTTTGTCCGTTGCGCCCCGGTTTCCGACCCGGACGGGTTCCAAAACTGGTCTGCCGAAGCATGAAACACGCGGCAGGCGAAGTTGGAGAAGAGAGCAAGCAGATGATTCAAATGCAATCCAGGCTGGATGTTGCCGACAACACCGGCGCGCGCTCCGTCATGTGCATCAAGGTGCTAGGCGGTTCCAAGCGCCGTTATGCCGGCATCGGCGACGTCATCAGGGTGAGCATCAAGGACTGCGCGCCACGCGGGCGCGTCAAGAAGGGCGAGATCTACCACGCCGTGGTGGTGCGCACCCGCAGCGGCGTGCGCCGCCAGGATGGTTCGCTGGTGAAGTTCGATACCAACGCCGCCGTTTTGCTTAATGCCAAGCTCGAGCCGATCGGCACCCGCATATTCGGGCCGGTGACGCGCGAGCTGCGAACCGAACGCTTCATGAAGATCGTCTCGCTCGCCCCGGAAGTGTTGTAAGGAACAATCATGCGCAAGATCCGCAAGGGCGACAACGTCGTCGTCATCACCGGCAAGGACAAGGGCAAGCGCGGCGCCGTGCTGCGCGTGCTCGACGATAACTACGTCCTGGTCGAGGGCGCCAACCGCGTCAAGAAGCACCAGAAGCCCAATCCGATGAAGGGCACCACCGGCGGCATCATCGACAAGGAGATGCCGATCCACGTTTCCAACGTGGCGGTGTTCAACCCGACCACCCGGCAAGCCGACCGCGTCGGCGTAAAGCAGCTGGACGACGGCCGCCGCGTGCGGATCTACAAGTCGAACGGCGAAATGCTGGACGCTTAAGAGGAAAACATGGCGAAGGCCAAGACCAACACAGCAGCTCCCGCTAAGGCCGCCTCCGCGAAGGCCGCCTCCGCGAAGGCCGCCTCCGCGAAGGCCGCCTCCGCAAAGGCCGCCTCCGCAACGGCCGCCTCCGCAAAGGCCGCCTTCGCAACGGCCGCCTCCGCAACGGCCGTCTCCGCAACCGCCGCCTCCGCAACCGCCGTCTCCGCAACCGCCGCCCCCGCAAAGGCCGCCCCCGCAA
>JBOIFZ010000276.1:0-2800 GCA_050741735.1 Burkholderiales bacterium | reverse complement strand
AAGGTTTCCGATCACGATTCGCATTTGTCGATTCTCCATTCGAAGCGGTAACGGTACGGCATGCAGTGGATGCGCAGATTGTCGAGACTGGCAGAACAAGCTGCGGACACGAACGCAGCCAGGCCGGCGCGCATAGTGGAGCGCGACTGGATTCCTTGAGTGTTCAACATCAATAGGGCTCGTCGATAAATTTGAATGGGTAGTCCGACTCCTTGTAGCCGCCAGCCTTTTGCCGCTTGGGCAGCTTCACCTTCTCCCGGGGCGCCTGCTTGTACGGAATCTTATCGAGGAGATGCGCGATAATGTTGAGGCGTGCTCGCCTCTTGTCATCAGACTTCGCCACGTACCACGGCGCAAATCCGGTGTCGGTGGCGGCAAACATTTCGTCGCGCGCCCTGGAATAGTCGTACCAGCGGCTGTAGGACTTGAGATCCATCGGCGAGAGCTTCCAGATCTTGCGACCATCGTTGATTCGCGCCTCGAGTCTCAGGGTCTGCTCCTCCGGGCTGACTTCCAGCCAGTACTTGAGAAGGATGATTCCCGACTCCACCATCGCCCTTTCGACCAGCGGCACGGCCTGCAGGAATTTCCGCGCCTGTGCCTCGTCGCAAAAACCCATGACCCGCTCCACACCGGCGCGGTTGTACCAGCTTCGGTCGAAGATGGCGATCTCGCCGGCCGCCGGCAAATGCGGCAGGTAGCGCTGCACGTACATCTGGCTTTTCTCGCGATCGCTCGGTGCCGGTAATGCTACGACGCGAAACACGCGTGGGCTGACGCGCTCGGTGATCGCCTTGATGGTGCCGCCCTTGCCCGCGCCGTCGCGCCCTTCGAAGACGACGCAGACTTTGAGGCCCTTGTGCACGACCCACCCCTGGAGCTTGACCAACTCCACGTGAAGCCGGGCGAGTTCCTTGTCGTAGTCCTTCCGCTTCAGCTTCTGCTTCGGTTCGGAGCGGGTGCGCTTTGCCGCCGTCCCGGTTGCGGCCTTGATTTTTGTTGCTCTCGATTTCATGATTCGATCTCCGTCTTGTTATTCGGCGCCGCCGACACCGGGACTTGCTCGGCGGGCGGCTTTGGTTCATCGGCCCGGTTTGAAGCCCTGACGTGCTCGTATCTCTCGACCGCCATTTCGAGCTTGAGGATCATTCGACCCCGGCTCAGCGCCTGGGTGCAATATTGCGGTCCGCGTACACGCGTATTGTTGCTTTTCGTTGCGATATTGTTTCATGGGAATTGGCGTCGTGCGGCGCGCGCCGAAGACGCTCGACGCGCAGCCACGAGTCCTCGGGGAATGGGAAGGGTATGCGTGCCATGGACGATGCCTGGGCCCCTCGCAAGGAGCTCGTGCTGCCGGCCATTGCGGCTTGCGTCCGATGCGCTACACTACGCGCAACCAACAATAGGAGAAACACCGATGAGTCCGCATATCTTCGCTGTCGTCATGACGCTCGCTCTGCTCGCGGGTTGCGCCACCTCGCAGAAGCCCGCCGGGCGGATGGAGGACGTCGTCGAGGCGCGTCTGATCGTCACCGCCATCGACTTGCCTCAACGCGTGGTTACGCTGAAAGACGAGAACGGCGAGGAAATCGTCGTCACGGCGGGAGAGGACGTAAAGAACCTGGCGCAGGTAAGGGTGGGAGACGAGGTGGTCATCTCCTATACCGAAGCGCTGGCATGGCAGGTGAAGCCCGCGGGCAAGGGTGCGCCCGGCGTTAGCGAAGAGGAAGGGGTTACCACTGCGAAGCCTGGCGAAAAACCCGCCGGAACGGCTGGCCGGTCGGTGATGCTGACTGTCACCATCACGGCGATCGACCTGACCAAAGGCACCGTGACCCTGACCGGGCCGGAGGGGAATTCGCGCACGATCAAGGCCCGCGATCCGGCAAACTTGAAGAAGGTGCAGGTGGGCGATCTTGTCGATATCACCTACAGCGAGGCGCTGGCAATCGCCGTACGGCCCGTCAGCAAGAAGTAGCCGGAGGGCCGGTGGCCGCCCCCCAAAGGAGCAGCATGTTCAGCGCATTGCGCTGAGCACGCCGGATGGATTCAGAGCGGAAAAGGTGTCAGGGTGAAGGGAAAAGGTGTCAGGAACCTTTTTGATAGGCGGCCGGCCGCCGCAGCGTCCCAAGACATCCCATAAAGGTTCCTGACACCTTTTCCTCTCTGACACCTTTTCCTCTAAAGGTTCCTGACACCTTTTCCTTTAAGGGGCGGACAGTACTTGTGCCCCTTGATCATCAAGGTGGTGATCCACCAGTTCTGATTAACCATCCTCACGTTTGCGGTCACTGCGCGGCTCCTGTGTCGTCGCGGATCCAGGACTCGAGCAGGGTGTAAGTCACGGCCAGGATCACGGGGCCAATGAACAGACCGACAACACCGAAACCGATCAGGCCGCCGATGACCCCGGCAATGATCAGCAACAGCGGTAGATCCACGCCGCGGCGAATCAATACCGGCCGCAGAATGTTATCCAGCGCGCCCACCAGCACTGTCCACACGAGAAGCGCGCTTGCCCAGCCGACGCTTCCCGACCAGTAAAGCCAGATTACTGCGGGAAGGAGCACCGGTAGCGGCCCGAGTTGAGCGACGCCGAGCACAAACATGATCGCGAGCAGCAAGCCTGCGCGAGGCACGCCGCTCACCCAAAGACCCAGACCGGCGAGCAACGACTGCACGAGCGCAGTAACGATCACTCCGAGCGCCACTCCACGAACAGCCTGCCCTGCGAGACGGACCGCTCGTTCCCCCCGTTCCCGCCCAATGCGACGAGCGAACAACAACACACCCTCTGCAG
>JBOIFZ010000275.1:0-7563 GCA_050741735.1 Burkholderiales bacterium | reverse complement strand
ACGCCGGCGCAGACCGACAGCGCCTGGCCGGTGACGTTACTGCCGATGTCGCTGGCGAGGTAAAGCGCCATGTTGGCGATGTCGTAGGGGCTGACCATGCGCTGCATCGAGACGCGTTCGAGCGAGACTTTCTTCTGTTCCGCGAAGCTGATGCCGACCGCTTTGGCTTTGGCCTCGATGACGCGGTTGATGCGCTCGCCCTCGACTGCGCCCGGCTGGATAGCGTTGACGCGGATGTTGTCCGGTCCGACCTCCATCGACAGGCTCCTGGTGAACCCGACCACACCCCACTTCGCGGCGGCATAGGGCGTGCGAAACGGAAATCCCAGCCTCCCCGCAGCGGAGGACAGATTGATGATCGCGCCTCCCCCGGCTGCTTTTATCATCGGCACCGCCAGGCGCGTGCAATAGAACATGCCGTTCAGATCCACCGCAATACAGCGCTCCCATTCCTCGACCGCAATGTCCTCGACTTTTCCCGTTGGACCGGCAATGCCGGCGTTGTTGATGAGGCAGTCGAGTCCGCCGAGATGTTTCTTTACATCGGCAAACAGCCGCCCCACGTCCTTGAGGCTGGCCACGTCCGCCAAGGTAGCGGTGACCCCCGCAAAGGCCTTCACCGTTTCGTCAAGCGAAGCCTGCACCACGTCGCAGATGTGCACTCGCGCGCCGGCCTTGTGAAACACGTCTGTCATCGCCCGGCCAATTCCCGCCGCACCGGCGGTGATCAGCACTCTTTGCCCCTTGACTGTTATATCCATATTGATTGATTCCTAAAAACAAGAAACATTAACCACCAAGACACAAAGGCACCAAGGAGTACAGAAAAACAAGATCACGTTTCAGGATTTTCTTGGTGTCTTGGTGCCTTGGTGGCGAGGTTCTCAAAGCGTCTTACAACCATAGCACCTGCTTGCGGAATTCGAGATCGGTGAGCAGCGGCTGCGTCGGTCCCTCGTGCGATACATGCCCGCGGTCGAGGACGTAGGCGCGGTCGGCGAGCGACAGCACCAGGTCCAGACGATGCTCGATGATCAAAATCGCGACTTCCTGCCGGAGTTGTTCTATCGACTTGAAGACTTCCTCGACCATTGCCGGCGACAGGCCTTCGAACGGCTCATCCATCAGCAGCAGCTTGACGTTGCCGGATAGGGCGCGGGCAATCGCGACCATCTGCTGTTCGCCGCCGGAAAGCACGTCGGCTTTGGTGTGGAGCTTTTCGCGGATTCTTGGGAAGTAGCCGTAGATCCTGTCGCGATCCCACTTGACGCCGTCGCCCGTCCGGCGCGCGAGTGCGCCCAGGCGCAGATTTTCCTCCACGGTCAGGCCGGAGAACAGCCTGCGCCCCTGTGGCACCAGGCCGATGCCCAAACGCGCGATCCGTTCCGGCGTGCTGCCGCTGATCACATGGGCGTTGAAAGTGACGGTACCGGAAGCGGGTTGAACGATGCCGAGTATGCTCTTGAAGGTCGACGACTTGCCGGCGCCGTTGCGTCCCAGCAAGCCGATGACCTCGTGGGCGCGCACCATGAGGCTGACATCGTGGACGATGTGGCTCTTGCCGTAAAAGGTATTGATCTTGTCCAGTTGCAGCAGGACTTCCTGCGAGGACGGATCCCTGTGCGTCCGTTGGGCGACGAGATGTGCATGACCGCTGCCGATGTACACGCGCTGAACTTCGGGATGCGCGCGCACCGTTTCCGCGTCGCCCTCGACCAGTACCCTGCCTTCGTTCATCACCGTGACGGTGTCGGCCATTCCGAACACGCGATCGATGTCGTGTTCGACCAGCAGCACCGCCATATCCCCGGTCAGCCGGCGTATCAGGACGCCGATGCGCTCGCGTTCCGCCGCGGCGAGGCCCGCCAGCGGTTCGTCCAACAGCAGGACGCGGGGCATCGCCGCCAGCGCCATGCCGATCTCGACCAGCCTCTGGCCGCCGTAGGAAAGGCTGGAGATCGGCGCGTGCTCGGTGTTCTCGAGCCCGATAAATTTCACCAGCTCGCGGGTTTCGGCGTTCACCTGCGGCAGGGTGCCGCTGCGTGTCCAGGCGTTGAAGCGCCGCGCATCGCGTGCTTGCACGGCCAAGCGCAGGTTCTCCCAAACGGACAACGCCGGGAACAGGCTGGTGATCTGGAATGAACGCGCAAGGCCCTGTTTCACCACTTGCGCGGCGGGAAGGCCTGCGATCGGGGTATTGTCCAGAATGATGCGTCCGGCATCGGGAGCGAACATGCCGGAGATGATGTTGAACAGAGTGGTCTTGCCGGCGCCGTTTGGTCCGATCAGCGCATGCAGCTTGCGGTCGGCGAGCTTCAGATCCACCCCTGCGATCGCAGTGAAGCCGGCGAAGCGCTTTACCACGCCCGTGCAGCTCAGGATCGTGCCGGATACCGGCGGTTGCCGGCGCAGAAAAGCAGGAATCTCCTGACCCGGCTGCGGGGTTACGCGCGCGGCCATCGCGCCGATTCCTTCCGTCTCCTTACGCAGAGGCGCCAGCAGGCGCGCGCCGACGCCGACCAGTCCCGAAGGCGAAAACAGGATGAAAGCCATGAAAAGAAGGCCGAACCAGAATTGCCATGCCGAGGTGTAGCCGGTCAGCACCTCGCGGAACATGATGTAGAAAAAAGCGCCGAGGGTCGGCCCGAGGAAACTGCCGACGCCGCCGAAGATGGTCATGGCGAGGATTTCCCCGGAGAAATTGACGTGCACCGTGTCCGCGGAAACGAACAGTTTGAGAAAAGCCATCAGGCTGCCTCCCAGGCCGGTGACCGTTGCGGAGATCACGAAGGCCGCAAGCTTGTAACGCAGCACCGGATAGCCGATGAAACGGGCGCGGTTCTCGTTCTCGCGGATGGCTGCGAGTACCGAGCCAAGCGGCGAGTGCACGACCCGCCACATGATCCAGGCAACGATAAGTACGATCACCGCGATCAGGTGATAGAAAACCACCTGGTTATCGAGATCGAGTCCGAAAAACGGCACACGCTGGATCCCGGAAAGGCCGTTTTCGCCGCCGGTAAACGAGGTCCAGCGGTACACAACGTAGAAGGTCAGCGCGGTGAACGCGAGTGTGAGCAGGGAAAAGTACACGCCGCGCCGGCGCAGCACCAGGAAGCCGACGACCAGGCCGAACGCGGCGGAGAACAGCACCGCGAAACCGAGCGGCAGCCACAGGCTGCCTTTGAACCACTGCATCTGCGACAGCGCAGTGGCATAAGCGGCCAGTCCGAAGAACATGCCATGACCGAAGGACAGCAGCCCGGTGTAGCCGAGCAGGAGGTTGTAGCCCAGGCCGACCAGCGCAAAAATCGCGATCTCGGTGGCGATGCCCCAGGTAAAGCCGGTGCCGGTGACGACGTGCGGCAGCGCCAGCAGCGCCACCGTGGCGACGAAGAGCGGATGTCGGAGGAAATCGCCTGGCTTCATTCGAACTTCTCGAATTTCTCGCCCATCAATCCGCGCGGGCGGAACAGCAGGATCAGCACCATCAGCAGGTACATCGAGGCTTCCGCCGCGGGCGGGTAGTAATACACGGTGATGCCGCGCACGGCACCGACCAGCAAGCCGGCAATGACCACGCCCCAAAAACTGCCCAATCCGCCGATCACCACAACGACGAAAGTCGCGGTGAGGATTTCAGTGCCCATCGCGGGTTGCACGCCTGCGAGCGGCGCCGAGAGCACGCCCGCCAGGCCGGCAAGCGCTACCCCCAGCGCGAACACCGCGGTCAGTATCGGCCGCAGCGAGATGCCGAGCGCGCGCACCATCTCCGGGTCGCGAACCCCGGCGCGCACCACCATTCCGAATGCGGTCTTGTTGAGCAACAGCCAGCACCCGGTTACGGCGGTGATCGCCACCGCGAGCACGAACAGGCGGTAATAGGAATAGATGAAATCGCCGAGAATCAGCTGGCCTCGAAGCTGCTCCGGCAGCGAGAACGGCAGGCCCGTGGTGCCCCAGATCATGCGCAGGCTCTGCTCGGCGGTCAGCGCGAGGCCGAATGTGAACAACAGGCCCAGCATCGGATCCTTGTCGTAGAGGCGCCGCAGGGCAAAGCGCTCGATCAGGATGCCGATCAGCGCCACGCCTGCCGGGGACAGCCCCATCGCGCCGAAAAAGCCGAGTCGTCTTTCGATTTCGTAGGCGAGATAGGCGCCTACCGCATAGAACGCGCCGTGGGCAAGGTTGACCACGCCGCCGAGACTGAAGATCAGCGAAAGACCCAGCGACAGGACGATGTAGTACGACCCGACCAGCAGGCCGTTGGCGATCTGCTCGAGAAGAAGCACGACTGAAACGAACTCAGCCGCGGCTCACGCCGCCGGCAGGCTGCAGGGGTTTTCCTGCTGCGTCGGCTGGATCAGCTCCAGCGACTCCTTGGAGCCCGGCACGGTTTCGACGACGTCGAAGATGTCCCATTGATCCTTCGACTTCGACTTGTCCTTCACCTTGACCACGTACATTTCCTGCAGCAACTGGTGATCCCAGTCGCGGAACTTGCCCTTGCGCGCTTTGAGCAGATCGAACTCCGCGCCTTTCTCCAGATGCTGGACGATTCTGGAAGCCTCGGTGCCCCTGGTTTCCGCAACAGTCTGCAGCACGATGCGCACGCCGACGTAATCGCCCCAGGCCTGATTCTCCGGCGGTTGTCCGTACTTCTTCACGAAGCGTTCGCTAAAGGCCCGGGCCGAGGGAATGTTCAGGCCGTGGTACCACAGGCTCTGCCAGTGGCCGGATAGCGCATCCAGGCCGGTGGCCCAGAACGGTGCAGTGTCCATTACGCCGCCGGCAAGCTGATAGGGCAGGCCGTATTCCTTGTACTGCTTCAGGAACGTGGTCTGGTCCACGCCGGCCAGATTGAGGTAGACGAAATCGGGCTTGAGCTGACGGATCTTGAGAATGTAGGCGCTGTAGTCCGCAGTGTTGGTCGGCACGAAATCGTTGTTGAGGATGATGCCGCCGTTCTGCTCCAGGAAGCGCGAGGAAACCTTGTAGAGATCGTGCCCGAAGGCGTAGTCCGCGGTCAGAAAACACCAGCGCGCGCCCTTGATCAGGTTCTCCTGCAGTTGCCATGTGCCGATGGTCTTGGTGTACATGGTGTTGCTGCCTTCGACGTGGAACATGTAGCGTTTGCAGTTGGAGCCGCGCAGCGCATCGGAATTGCAGCCGGTGTTGAAGAACGGGATCCTGTAGCGCTGCGCCTGTTCGCCGATCGCGAGCCCCGAAGCCGAACTGATCTCCCCGATCAGGCAGATCACCTGGTCGCGCTCGACCAGCTTGTTCGCCTTGGTCACGGCGGTGGCGGGATTGACGCTGTCTTCGGCGATCATCTCGATTTTGCGCCCCAGAACTCCGCCCGCCGTATTGGCTTCTTCGACCGCCAGCATGGCGCCCTTGTAGCCGTACTCTCCCACCTGGCCGAGAAAGCCGGTGCGCGGCGTGATGTGCCCGATACGGATTGCGTCGGATTGCGCGCGCAGAATCGCCGGGAAACCGAACTGCGCCGCGGCAGCGGCGACAGTCAGCGTGGCGGTCTGCTTGATCAACTTGCGGCGGCCCGGTGCGACCGTCCTTTCGGTTTTCTTGCTCATGCTTCCTCCCCTGTTTTCTGTGGCAGCCCGTTTTTGCAGGCTGCTGGATCGAATCCAAACCGGTTCAGCCCGCCTTGAGAATGCCGGCGACCACGGCGTCGGTTACCTGCGTGGTACTGGCGTTACCGCCCAGGTCCGGTGTGCGCAGCCCGGACTGCATCACCGCGGACATTGCGGACACGATTCGAGTTGCGAGGTCCGCCTGGCCCAGGTGATCGAGCATCATCGCCCCGCTCCAGATCTGCCCGAGCGGGTTGGCAATGCCCTTGCCGGCAATATCCGGCGCCGAGCCGTGCACCGGCTCGAACATCGAAGGATACTGCCGTTCCGGATTGATATTGGCGGAAGCCGCGATGCCGATGCTGCCGGCAATGGCCGCTCCCAGGTCGGTGAGAATGTCGCCGAACAGATTGCTGCCGACCACCACACCGAAGCGTTGCGGATGAGTGACAAAGCGCGCGCACAGCGCGTCGATGTGCATCTGTTCGCTTTCGATCTCGGGGTAGCCTTTGGCGATTTGCCAGAACACCTCGTCCCAGAACGGCATGCTGAAATTGATGCCATTGGATTTGGTGGCCGAGGTGACTTTCTTCTTGCTGATCCTGCGCGCGAGCTCAAACGCATAGCGGATGATGCGCTCGGTGCCCATGCGGGTGAAGATGTTGATCTGGCTGACCACTTCGTTGGGCGTGCCGGAGTAGATGCGGCCGCCCATGTTCGAGTACTCACCCTCGTTGTTTTCGCGAACCACCACGAAGTCGATGTCCTGCGGGCCGCGGTCGGCAAGCGGCGTTTTCACCCCCGGCAGCAGCTTTACCGGCCGCACACAGGCGTACTGCTGGAAGCCGCGGCGTATCGGCGCGATCAGTTCCCACAGCGAGACGTGGTCAGGCACGCCGGGAAACCCGACGGCACCGAGAAAAATGGAATCGAAGGGGCGCAACTGATCCAGTCCGTCCGCGGGCATCATGCGTCCGTGCTTCTGGTAGTACTCGCAGCTCCACGGGAAGCTGCGGTAAATGAACCTGAGTCCGCCGTGCGCTTTCGCCGCGGCGTCGAGGACGCGCGTGCCTTCGGGGACGACTTCCTTGCCTATGCCGTCACCCGGGATCAGCGCGATGTTGAATTCGTTCATGGGATGGTGTTAACCACAGAGACACAGAGAAAACCTAAATGCTTGCCCGGAACGCGAAAAGAGCACGACGTTTGAGAGCACGATACTTGGTCCTTGCTCGTGCTCATTCGTGCTTTCCCGCCGAGCAGTTCGGTTTTCCGCTTTTCTCTGTGCCTCTGTGTCTCTGTGGTTCAGGTTGGGTTCATCAACGTTTGAAGCCGGAGCGGATCCAGTCGATGCTTTTCATTCCGTCCGGCGGGCTGATCTGATCCGGCGGGTAGTACTTGACGTTGACCAGCGTGATCCTGCCGTCGACCTTCTTCACCGTCCCGTAGGGCACGTGCTGAACTGCCTGGTGTCCCTTGCCCAGCGACATGTCCACCGTGCCGGCGACCGACTCGAACTTGAGGTATTCGAACACGCCGATGATCTGGTCGATAGTGGGGTCCTGCACCTTGTTGGCGGCCTGCGCTTTTTCATATGCCGCCTTGGCGCCCAGGAACGCGGTGGTCATGTGATACGAAGCGTAAACCGGCGCGACGCCGAAGCGTTCCTTGAACGCCTTCTGGAACCACTTGTTGAGCGTGGTGGGCGGGGCGAACGGGCCATTCGGGCCGCGCGCGCCGAGGATAGTTCCATCGGGCAGTTGCGCACCCATGCGCTCGATCACCGTCTCGCCGGTGATGATGATGTTGGGCATCTTTGCCAGCAGGCCGCGCGGCGCCGCCTGCAGGATGTAAGCCTCGAGGTCGCCGCCCCACAGCCCGTTGTGCACGATCTCGCCGCCGCTGCCCAGCACCGCGGAGATCTCGGTGCCGTACTGGCCCGCGCCGAGCTTGGGCCAGACGATGGTGC
>JBOIFZ010000274.1:0-14612 GCA_050741735.1 Burkholderiales bacterium | reverse complement strand
GATCTGATAGACACGGTTCTCATAGCTGTTCAGCGCCAGCAGCCTGCCGTCGCAGAGAAAGCCCAAGGATTCGACCGCGTTCAGCATCACGTCGGGCGTCAACCCGGCATACGGTGGTGTCGTTTCGTTCATGCCCCGACGATACCTCAAAAAACTTAATCCTCACCAAGAACACAATCCTCAACACGAAGGACACGAAGGAACACGAAGGAGAGCCAAAACAATAAGAAGGAGGAACAGGCGGGGTGGATTCTGCGTTAGACGTTTCCGCATCTCACGGGTATCCAGTTTATGTGAGCAGCAAGCGTCCGACTTGATTCCGCTTTCCAGCCGAATTTTGTTTTTCTCTTGTATTTCCTTCGTGTTCCTTCGTGTCCTTCGTGTTCCACGTTTCCCAGATTTCCGGGGGAGGTGACGCGCGCAGCTGCTTTCGGTACATTGGCAGCGGACGCCGATTAGAGAGCGTTCAAGGAGACCAACTTGAAGTCCGTTACCTGGAAATTCTTGCTGACTGCAGCGCTGGCATGCCTGTGGGCCGCACCCACGATTGCCAACGACGAAGGCATCAAGGCGAAAATGCCGGCTCTCGTCACCGAGCACATCACCATCCCTTCCGACACGCCGGGAATCCAGCTCTATATCCGCAACAAGCGGCCGAAGGAATTCACCGTGTCCCCGGACCGGATCCTGCTGTACGTGCACGGGGCCACCTATCCCTCCGAAACCGCGTTCGATCTGCAGCTCGACGGCATGTCCTGGATGGATTACATCGGCGCGCACGGCTGGGACGTGTACCTGGTAGATCTGCGCGGCTATGGACTTTCGACGCGCCCGCCGGAGATGGACCGGCCGCCGCAGGAAAATCCGCCGCTCGTCACCACCGACGTGGCGGTGCGCGACGTGGCAACCGCGGCCGAGTTCATCCGCAAGCGCCGCGGGGTCGCGAAAATCAATCTGCTTGGCTGGTCGTGGGGTACGTCGATCATGGGTGCGTACGCCGCGGCCAACAACGAAAAGGTCAACAAGCTGGTGTTCTACGCGCCGCTGTGGCTGCGCAACACGCCGAGCCAGCTTGGAGGAGACGGCCCGCTCGGCGCCTACCGCACCGTGCTGAAGGAGAACGCGAAGAAGCGCTGGTTCGCCGGGGTACCGGAAGACAAAGCGGCGGACCTGATTCCGTCAGGCTGGTTCGACGCCTGGGCCGATGCCACCTGGGCCACCGATCCGAAGTCGAAGGAATCCGGGCAACTGCGCGCCCCCAACGGCGTGATCCAGGACGTGCGGGAGTACTGGGCCTCCAGCAGACCCTATTACGATCCCGCGAACATTCGCGTGCCTACGCTGATCGTACACGCCGAATGGGACCAGGACACGCCAACGTACATGTCGACTGCGCTGTTCGGCCTGCTCAAGAACGCGCCGGTGAAGCGCATGGTGGAGATCGGCGAGGGTACGCATACGGTGATCATGGAAAAGAACCGCATGCAACTTTTTCGCGAAGTGCAGTTGTTCCTCGACGATCCTTCACGCTGAAAACCCGAACCTCATTTACCACGAAGGACACGAAGGTACACGAAGGAAAAACAAGGAAGTACGATAACGGATAACAAGTCGTGATTAGAGGGAGCTATGGTTGCACTCGTGTGTTTCTAGCACGCTGACTCCTTTGCCATCTTTCTTTCGCTTTTTGACTTCCTTCGTGTTCCTTCGTGTCCTTCGTGGTGAACGCTTTTGACCTGGATTCAGTGGGCAGCGGCCTTGGCGAGCAAGACGGTTTCGGCGACCTGGACGGTTTCGAGCCTGCATCCGGCGAGCAAGCCGAAGATGCTGCTCCCCACCGCGCCGAGATCGTCCTCCGGGTACAGCGGCCAGCGGTATTCGCAGGCCAGTGATGCATCGAAAGGCGAGCCGAGGTTGATGCGGACACTGCCGTCCGCGTAGGAGGCGACGGTCGCATCAGGGTCGCCGACGCGCGCGCGAAATCGGCGCAGCGCATTGCTTAGAAACAACTGAAATTCCATTTCCCGTAGCGCGAAGCGGCCGGACTCGAGTGCGCGCTGCAGGTTCATCGGCGGGCGCGGGACAGGCAGAAGCGACAAGCCTTTCTGACCGAGTTGCCCGGCCAACGCCTGGGTGAACGGCAGCCCCCACGCGCCGATGTTGCCCGCTGTTTCGGTGAAGCCCGGTGCGTTCGCCGGCGCAACTGCCGCCCCAACCAGAAAACGCAGGTGTACGCGCTCTTCGCCGGATTCCACTTCAATGTCCTGCGGGGCAAGGTGCGGCGGCCGCAATCCTTCCGCTCCCAATCCGCGGGTGAGCCGGTAGAGCGTGCTGGGTTTCACCGCGGCCAGTCTCTCGGCGGTTGTAAGCGCATTGCCCAGTCCGAAGTTCTTCGACTGACCGAGCGCGCCGTGCTTTTCGAACAGTTTCTGCAACTCGCCGACGTCCGGCACGACCCCGGGCACCACCGACAGGCCGCGCCCGCCGGTGACGAACAACAGAGGAATGGCGAATACCCGCACCACTATCGCGGCCCCGTCGGCCGGTTCCAGTGCCGCCACGAGCGCACGCGTGAGCGTCTCTAGCACCGATTGGGAGGTCGCTTCCGCAAGGGCCTGCTCGATCCGGGTGTCGTTGCCCGCTTCCAGCGCTTCTCGAAGGCGGCTCAGGAGCATGCCCCCGGTATCACCTTGCTGCAACGCAGAACCCGCTTTTGCCGCGCGTTCGGCAGCCACGACCAGCGGATTCGACGAGAATGGCGTGTAAGCCCGTGGATCAGGAAGGGATTTCATCAGTCGAGACTTCGATGGCGGCCATTGTAACAACCGGTGTGCGGGCAACCTTGCCGTGGCGCAGCGACGCCCGTCCTTGACTCCGTCTAATTTGCGAGTAAAAAGAAGGTAGGTGGCCGAAAAGGTGTAATAAGTGGAAATACGCCGATGGCTGCCTTCCTGAACGTTCAGACAATCCAGCCTTCAGAAGGGGGAGTCCCGTATGTGGTTAAGTGACGAAGAACGTAAACGCACCTCGAAAGCCGACGACGCCGCATTTCCTTCGCCGGTGCCGACACAAATTGTTTCCAACGGCGAATACAACCCGATGCCGCAAACGGAGAAGCAGCGTCAGGTGGAAGGCCGCATCAAAGAACTCGCCGATCAGTACGCAGCCAAGCTCAACATGGACCGGCGCCGCTTCCTCAAGACGGCTTCTGGCATGGCGACCGCATTCCTGGCCATGAACCAGGTCTTCGGTCCGATCTGGGACGTGTCCGAGGCGGAAGCCGCCGATACCGATATGGCGGATGCACGTGCCAAGGCGCTCAAAGGGCAGTTCATCTTTGACGATCAGACGCACTTCGTGCGCGACGATTTCGACAAGGAAGGCCTGCTTGGTCTGGGCAAATATGCATCGGAGCACTGGAACCCGGACATGCTGAAGGACATTCCGCTGGTCCTGCAGCGCTACAAGCTCCAGAACTACCTGAAGGAGGTTTACCTGGACAGCGACACCAAGGTGGCGTTGCTCTCGGGTGCTCCCTTCGACGATCCGACCTGGTGGCTGCTGAGCAATGACCAGATCGTGCAGGCACGCGCAGCAATCAATAAAGTCGCGGGATCCCGCCGCATGTTCGCGCACACTGTGATTACGCCCGGACAGGCAGGGTGGATGGACGAAGTCGATCGCGGCATCGCCGAGCTGAAGCCCGATTCATGGAAGTGCTACACGATCGGGGATCCGCTGTCGCCGACTACCAAAGGCACGGCCTGGCGCCTGGATGACGAAGGTCTGGTCTATCCGTGGTACGAGAAAGCAATGAAGGCGGGCATCAGATCCGTCTGTATCCACAAGGGCCTGCTGCCGCTCGACTACGAAACGTCGTGGCCGGGCGTATGGAAAAACGCCACCGTGGACGACGTGCTCAAGGCCGCGAAAGACTGGCCGCAAATCAACTTCATCATCTACCACGGCGCGATGCGTAATTTCCTCGAGGATCCGGCGCATTCGCTCGACAAGTTCGAAAAGACCGGCCGCATCGACTGGACGACCGACGTGTGCGAGCTTGTTTCCAAGCACGGCTTAAAGAACGTTTACGCCGAACTCGGGACGACGTTCGCAACCGTTGCCGTATCCAGCCCGCGTCTGGCGGCGGCGATGATCGGGCAGATGGTCAATCACATGGGCGCGGATCACGTGGTCTGGGGTTCGGACTCGGTGTGGTACGGCAGCCCGCAGTGGCAGATCGAGGCCATGCGCCGTCTGGAAGTTCCGGACGACATCATGAAGAAGATGGGCTGGAAGACCAAGCTCGGCGGTGCCGACAGCAGTATCAAGCGCAAGATCTTCGGCGAGAACTCGGCGCGGCTGTACAAGTACAAGATCCAGGCCGAATACCCGGATCTCAGCCACGACCAATTGGCCCTCATGAAGCAGCAATACGAAGCCGAGGGCGTCGAGCGCAACAACGTGGCCTATGGGTTCGTAGGGAAGAAAACGGCCTAGAACGTCACGGCCGAAACCGGCGGGGAGCGCAAGCTCCCCGTTTTTTTGCCTCGCGGGCCTGCCTCTGCGCTCCTCCTTCGCGCGCGCCGGAGCAGCAAGATAGGGCATGATTGCAGATGTCCACTCATTTCAGACGTGACGAGACCGTGGGTAACCCGACGGCACAGTGCGCGCAGGAACCCGGAGTCTACCGGCCGGTGATTGACCGCAACCGCTGCGAAGGCAAGGAAGACTGCGTCGCCGTGTGTCCGTATCAGGTTTTCAGCATGGGCACCGTTGCGCCGGAACAGCGGAGCGGTCTCACACTCATCGGGAAATTCAAGGGCTACGCGCACAAATGGCATCAATCGTTTGCCTTGAACGCGGACGCCTGTCACGCATGCGGTTTATGTGTGGCCGTCTGTCCGGAGAAAGCGATCAGGCTCAGCCGCGATCCGGTGAGCCAGGCAAGGTCCTGAGCGGTGGCGGTGGGGAAGCTTACCTTCGCCGCCGAGTCGAGTAACTTGGGTGCGGCGCTCAGCGACTGACCCGGTTTCTGCCTGCCGACTTGGCCCGGTAAAGCGCTTCGTCCGCCGCCTTGATGACCGCATCCGGGGCGGCGTGACGATCATTTTTCTCGGCGACGCCGATACTGACCCTCACCGAAATCAGAACCGGCGCAGCATCGCCAGCGTTTCTCACCGTACCGGCCTGCGCATTGCGCGGGTGGTTGGCTGCGCGAATTTGCATCTCGTACGCCTCGATGTCCTTGCGCAATGCCTCAACGCGCGGCAACACTTCCAGCACGCGTCTTCCCAGGAAAACAATCGTAAATTCCTCCCCCCCATATCTATAAGCCTTGCCGCCACCACCCACGCGCCGGAGCCGCGACGCAACCAGCTTGAGCACCTGGTCCCCGACGTCGTGGCCCCAGGTGTCGTTGAACGCCTTGAAGTGGTCCACGTCCAGCATGGCAATGCTGTAGTTCCCTTCGAGGCTCATGAGCCGCTCATTGAGGACCCGGCGTCCGGGTAGTCCGGTAAGCTCGTCGCGGAATGCCAGACGGTAGGAGTCCTGCAACACCGCGGCCGTAACGATCACACCAGCGGTGGTCAGCCACGCGAATACGTCCGAAGAAACCATTCCATTGCATGAGGCGGCAAATGCGACGACTGCGACTGCGAACGCCGCTTCGATGACGGAAGCTCTGACCACGGCACAAATGACGGCAACCAACAATGCCACCGCCATCGTCGCCATACCGAGCTGCGGGATCGGCGAAGCGGCTGCAGCAGCATCCGCAAAGAGCGGCCGATAAAGGCTTTCGGTAAAAGCCTGGAGGTCACCGAGGACTATCGCGGCCGTGATCCCCATCTCGGCCACAAGCAAACCGAGCCGCCGCGCCCCATAGGGGTTCAGCGCACCGCGCTCCCGCACGACGGACAGCAGCGCCAGGTTGAAGGGCACGAAAATACACAGTGCGGCATATACCGTCTTTGCCGCAAAGGCGTCGGCTCCGCCGCCGAGGAACACTCTGAAGCCGCCATATGCAAGCATCAACGACAGAATCGCAAACACGGCACGGCCGCGCTTGAATGCCAGGCTGACGAGCAGCCCGACTCCCAACGTGACATACGGTCCATACACCCTTAGCACGGAGAAGAAATCGGGCAGCTCGGGCATGTAACCGACCAGCAGGAAAGATACGCCGAGCACCGCAATCGGCAAAGCAAAATTGCCGATCGCCCTGCCGACAACATCCGAAACCGAGACCTGTTCCACAACGAATCCGGTGTGGCTGGTCATGTTTGCGGTACCTCCAGGTACATTGGATTGAAAGTGTTCGTATCCAGTTCCTTTCGTTTGTGTCGCCAATCCGACAGCCCGCCTCCTCCGTTGCGCCATTCACGATCACCGTCTACACGACCCTCTGCCGCAGTCACATGCTCGCCGACCGCATTGCGTTGGCTCACGATGGTGCAGGGCAAACACGTACTCGGGGGTCTGCTTCATCTCCCAGCCGCTGTGGCAGTACTGAACCCAAACGTGTTCGCCCAGTACCATCACCTTCCAGAACGGTTGTTGTTAATAGAACTTCAGCGTCACTTTCGTCCCCGCCTTGCGAAGTGCACGAAGATAGGAAATGCTTGACTCGGTTTCTTCGCAGAATGCCGTATGGTTGGCCTTTCCGGGAGGCAGCGAGTCAACCCGAAACCGTGCCCCGTGGCTGACGGGATTGAGGAGCATCACCCGTATTTCATAAGCCGTATGCTGGAACATTTTACGTTCCCCTTTTTCTCCAAGCTGTTTCGTCTATCTCAACATCCATTATTCGCGAATTCTTCTGCAAAAGGTGTACCAATGGTCGCTTGTCTACAACCCCGTAGAACTTTGCTCAAAAGGATGTAGAGCTCCTTCACAAATCCCCAGAATGAGGCCTGAAGCGACCCCTTGGAGGCGCCCCGAATGAATCGGCGAGGAAGAAAAGTGTTGCCGGATGACGACGCGATTCTTCTGAACTGCCGCCTGACACCCGTAGCTTTCTTCTGTATTGGCTTTGTCGCCAACGAACGACGAACTAATCCCCGGTCGCGGCAATTTCATAAGCGATGCGAGTGACACCTGATGTTGGAGGTGGTTCGGCAGCTACAAATGCGGGCGCGTAGCGGACACGGGCTGGAAATAAAAAAGCCGGGATTAAACCCGGCATCGAATTTTGGTACTTCAACAGGAGGTGCGCGGTGTCAATCCCCGGATTTCCAGTTCTTCGCCGATTCCTTTGCCTTGGCGATTTGCTCCGGCGTCATTTTCCTCTCCAGCTTCTCGACCGCTTCCCTGGTGTAGAGCGAGTCGCGGTGGGAGGACTGGGGATTCGCCGCCGAAAGCGAAAGCCACATGTGCGCCGCCACCGCATCCTTTTCCAGACCTTGGCCTTTCTCCGCCATGATCCCGACGTAGTATTGCGAGCGCGCGTCGCCTTGCCGGGCCGCCTTCAGGAACCAATTCACCGATTCAGCCTGGTCGCGCGGCACGCCGAAGCCGTTGTGGTAGAACAACCCCATGAAATACTGCGCTTCGGGCTTGCCCTGATCCGCGAGCACCTTGAACTCGGCAAGCGCCGTGGCGTAATCGCCGGTCCCATACGCCTGCACCGCGTCGTCGAAGCCGGCGTGCGCAACCAGCGGCAGTACCAGGGCGAGCGAAACAAATAGATGCTTCATCGGTCATCCTCGACTGAATTGTTTGAAAGTCACGCCGGAATTGTAGCGCGTCGGCGGGACCGGAAGCGCTGGGGATGCGGATCTTCGGGAATATGGAAAGACGGCCTGCGCTCCTGCAGAGCGGAAAAGGTGAGGCGCCAGGGCTGCCATCCAATTTGTTGCCGCGCAATAAGGGCGGCTGAGCTCAGAACGGAGCTACCAAGGTGGGATGACTGTGCAGACGGGGCCCCTGTTTTCATCATGGGTCCGTGCTCAACAAGGCGATCAGAATCGCCTTCTCGCATACACCAAGCGATTGAAACGCAGCCCTGGCCACCGGTGGAAATATTCTCCCTGTCGGGGCAGACTGTAAAGGAGAATTTTTCAGGAATCGGCGATACAGCACTATCGGTATGGGACCGTGCGTTGGCGTACGGGTTCCGTGTCCAGCAATAATCATGTTTCGACTTTTTTTCTGGAGAAACGCAATGCTTCAGCTTCGACCGAATTGCGAGTGCTGCGACAAGGATCTGCCGCCGGACTCCACCGAGGCCATGATCTGCTCTTTCGAGTGCACCTTCTGCCGCGGCTGCGCGACCGGCGTGCTGCAGGGAGTGTGTCCCAACTGCGGAGGCGAACTGGTCAGACGGCCGATCCGCCCTCACGGCAAGCTCGCCAGGAATCCGGCGTCCACCGAACGGGTGCTGAAACCCGATGGCTGCCGGCACATAGCTTAGGGAAGCTCTGCATAGGTCCCACGACGTCCTCGACAAGAAAGTTCGTCATTCCTGCAGCGCATACGGGTTCAGGCCACCGCAGCCGGCTCTGATGGCGCGTGCGCTGCAGCATATCCACCGAAGAAAAAACTCGCCAGCCAAAGAACGGCAAGCAACCCCGACACCGCCAACAGCACACCGCCGGCGACCACCTGCTGATCGATCAGGTAGAAATTGCAGAGCTGCGCCGGAAATGCGCGGTAGAGCCATCCCGCCACGGCCCACATCGACAACAGGTTTGCGAGGATGAATCCAACGGCGATCGCCGGCAGCCGCGGTGCGCACAACCGCGCCGGCACCCCCACCAGCAACGGCAACGATAGGAATTTCGCGGTCTCCATCCATGGATCCGCGAGCGCCGCGTCGAGCGCGCGCGGCAACATCCAGAAACTCGAGGCGAATACCGCGATGAGCGCGGTCGCAATCCCGGAACGATCCGCGTGGTCCTGGATGTGCGCAAGATGCGGTTCGAATGCGCCTGCGATCAGCAGTCCGGCGCACGCAAGCAGCGGAATCTGCACCAGCATATGGGTGGTCATGCCGGCCTCCAGGGCGCCGCGCAGCGGCGGTAACCAGAGGACGGCGATCAGCGCGATTCCTGAAATCAATGAAGCGGGGGCACTCACAATCGGGTGCGCGCGTCGCGCAGGATTTGGTCGCGTGCCTCATAGTCATAAATTGCGCTCAGGCGGCCGTCGCGCGCCAGCAGATGCACGGCGCCATTGTGCTGGAAATCGCCTTCGCCGTCGGGCAAAACCACGATCCCGAACGCCTTGAGAAGACCCGGAAGCTGCGCCGGATCGGCGGTCCGCGCGAAGCGCCAGCGCGCCGGATCGGCGCCGAGTTTGCGCGCATGTACGCTCAACACCTCGGGCGTGTCGCGCCCAGGGTCAAAGCTGATGGTTACGAAAATGACATCGGGCGCCGGCACCTCTTCGGCCAGTGAACGTGTCAGCCCCTGCAACTGTGCGCCGGCGACCCGGCACAGGGCCTTGCACTGGGTATAGGTGAAGTCCACCAAAACTACACGATTGAGGTAGTCCGAAAGTGCGAAGCGGCGACCGTCCTGATCCTCGAGCACGACCGGCGGCAGAGTTTTCGGCAGCCGCACCGTCTCCAGCCTGCGTGCCTGTTCGCTGGTCAACGCCCGAAAGCCGTCGGTTGCGCCGCCGAAAGCCAGCAGTCCAAGCGCGCTCACCAGCACGGACGGAATGATCTTCCAGATCATGCGGTCGCTGCTACCGCGCGCAACCGAGTCAGGAATCGCAGCACCAGATACATGAATGCGACGACCGTTACCACTGCGAACAACGCGCCAATTCGGTCGTAGGGCATCCATTCCGGCAAATGCTCGGCGTAGCGACGCGGTACGCCGTGCCTTCCGGAATAGAGAAACATCAGCACGAAACCGAGCCCGCCCAGCGTATACGCCCAGAACGCCGCGCGATCGAGCGCGCTGTCTCGGGCGCGCCGTTCGCCGGTCGTCAACCAGCACATGAAGCCCAGCAGCATCGCCACGACCCCGAGCAACAGATAAAAGTGGAAGTGGCCGGGAACCCACTGCGTGTTGTGCATCACTTGGTTGACCCGGATCGTCCCGTCGATAACGGCGGGGACAATGCCGGCGCTCCAGCCCAGCACGGACAAAAACAGCAGTCCGGAGGGCAGATCCCAGCGCATGCCTGAACGATGCACGTTAGCGAGCGTACCGACCGCCGTTACCGCCAGCACCGGCAGACCGCTCCCGTAGGACAGCACCTGCCCAATCACCAACGCCCAAGTTGGCATCGCAAAATCCATAAAGAGATGATGCGGGAACACCGCCAGCACCATCAGCAGCGTTGCCGACCATGCCGCCAGGAATACCTTGCCCGATTTCCATGGCCTGCCACTGTAACGGGGCAGAATCTCATAAACGGAGATAACGGCCATGTATATCGTGGAGTTGATGAATACGTGGCCGAAGAAAAAGATCAGATTCTTGGCGAGCAACGCGTCAAGTTCGAATCTCGGCACATATAGATTGACCACCATTACGGTGAGAATCACCGCGCCGACCAGGATGGAAAGAAGATTGATGAAAGTCACCACAGTTGTCGCGACCACTGTGGCTGGCGGCGGTTCCGAAGGATCGCCGCGGAAAAGTTGGCGCCAGCCGAGCGCGGCCGCGAAGCTGCCGTACCTGACGATGATCGCTCGGGCGGTGTCGAGATAAAGCAGCAGGAATCCCGTGCCCACCAGCAGAACGCCGATCAGGTACGACGCCGCGGCGCCATTGCCCCAGACGCCCATCGATTTCGCCGGCAGCGGATGCAGAAAAGTCCACCCGCCGGCAAAACCGCCGATAAAGATTCCGCCCAGCACCAGCACGACGCCTGCAAGGAACAGCACCAAATTGGCTACGAATATCCCGGTCGTTAGCCTGACGTAGCGAGCCAGGAAGTACCACATCACCGCCGAACTGCCGAGGCCGACAATAGCGACCATGCCGATCCCATGCGCGGTCATCAACTGGTAAAAGCGGTCCGCTGGAAGCGCGAGGTCTCCGCCCTGCGCCAATCGCATCAACACGCCGAACAGCATCAGCAGCAATAACACCACTGCAGTTACTGCGGTGTAGATCAGCACCGCCTTTCGCTGCGCTCGGTTGACAGAGGTTGCGTTCGTTGTGGCAGTCATGATCGACTCCTCAATTGGATTCGGTTACCGTGATCTCGGTCATCATGCTGTGATGAGCGAGCCCGCAGTACTCAAGGCAGAACACGCGGTAAGTGCCGGGCCGGTCAAAACTGGCGTGCAGCACGTTGGTATACCCTGGCATGGCCTGGGTCTGCGCGACAACTTTCAGGTCGGCGTCGTAAATTGCGAACCCGTGATTGACGTCGGCGCTGGTAACATGAAATTCGATCGACCTGCGCGAAGGAACCTGCGCCGGATCGATTTCCCAGCGCCATTGGTGCCCAACCGCCTTCACAAGGACCGGCTCTCCGGTGCGTATGTTTGGTGGTGAGTAGGGAAGACCGGTTAGCGTGTAGCCGATAGTCGGCACAAAGATGACGACAAGAACCCAGAACACCCAACTCCGCACCCGTGCGACCGAGTCGGCCGCAACTTCCGACCGGGAATTCGCGTTGATGGCGATATAGCCGAAGACAAGAATGAGCAAGACGACGCAAACCGTCGTCACCTGCCAGGCGATTGACTGGAGCATTTTCGATTCTCCCTTGCAATATCCGCGTACCTTGGGTCCGGACGCAAAATCGCTGTCGGACCATGTTCGCAGCAACAACACAAACTTCCAAAGTTCCGCAAGCAGACAGGTGCCGCAATCCACCGCGCGTTCAATGCTCTGAATGCGCGCGCCTTTGTTTCGCGTCGCACTCGACCACCCCACCCCTCCGATGTCCTGCAAATTTCCTGAGAGGCTGCTGCTCTCCGCCTGACGCCAGGCATGCGCGCCCGACGACGAACCTGTCCTCAAATGTTCTGCTTCCAGTAAAAATAGACCACACCACGGGCGAACGCAAATCCATCTAACGTCACGATTGATATAGAAATCCTGTAATTCAATTACTTACGATCAAAAATAGAATGCGGGGAGGACGACATGTTTTTATCCGCAGGAGAGACAAACCTCGACATCTGACGCGCGTGCACGATTTCTGTCGTGGAAGCGGCCTCGTTGAGGTTCGAGCAAACAGGATTTTTTACACGGGTGGCGGTCCGGACACGACCCCGGGTCAATGCCGACGCGCCATCAATCGAATGCGCCTGGGCCGGGCGGCAATCCGCACCCGCCGCGGGCTACAAAAAACTGCGGCGACAGCTATCCGCCCGGCCCACCGCCGTTCACGAAGATCACCTGTCCGGTGACATAGCTGGCATCGGTGGCGAGGAAGGCCACCATGGCCGCTATTTCCTGCGGTTCGCCGGCGCGGCGCAAGGGAATCGAATTGAGAAACGCCTGAGTCCGATCCGGCCCCATCTTGGTGAAGAACTCCTCGAGCATCTCGGTGCGAATCGGCCCGGGCGCCACGGCGTTTACGCGTATTCCGTTCGGCCCCTCCTCCTTGGCGAGGACGCGGGTGAGCGCCTCCAGTCCTGCCTTCGACACGGTGTATGCGCCCAAACCGGCAGGCAGTCGCTGGGTCACGTTCGAGGAAATGTTGATGATATGGCCGCGGCGCTTCTCGCGCATGTGCGGGAGCACCGCGCGAATGAGATGAAACGGGGCGGACAAATTCACCGCCAGCACCCGCTCCCACTGCTGTGCGTCCGTGTCGGCGATACTCACGTTCGGCAGAGCAATGCCGGCGTTGTTGACCAGCACGTCCACACCCCCGAATGCATCCAGTGTCGCCTTTACCAGCGCATTGGCATCCTCGATGCGGGTCACGTCGGTGCGCACCGCGATGGCGTGGCCGCCCGCCGCATGAATTCGCGCGGCCAACGCATCGGCTTCGGTGCGGCGTTCCCGATACCCGATGGCCACCCTGAAGCCCGCTCGCGCAAGCGCTTCGGCAATTGCCCGGCCGATGCCGCGCGACCCGCCTGTCACAATTGCCGCACGTGATTCTTCAGTCATCAACGTAACTCCCTTTGCTGATCGCGTATTCTTTCGGGTACGCTACCATGTAACGGCTAGTTTACAGTCCGCCCGGCTTGTTCCAGTCTTGGTCCCCAAGCTACCAGGAGGCCGCCATGCCCAGGACGCTTAAACAGTCCGTCGTTCTGCCCGCCTCACCCGCCAGGCTTTACGCGATGTACCTGAATCCGAAAACCCATGCCGCCATCACCGGCGAGCCGGCGAGAATCGGCCGCAAGCGTGGTGCCGCCTTCCGTGCATTCGGCGGTACGCTGACCGGCACCATCCTGCAAACCGTCCCGAACAAGTTGATTGTGCAATCGTGGCGTGCGTCGCACTGGAAAAAAAGCGACCTCGATTCGATTTTGATACTTTCCTTCCGGCCCGACCCCAAGGGCGGCCGAATCCATCTGCTGCACGCCAATGTGCCAGATCACGACTACGAGGGCGTAAGGGAAGGCTGGCACATTTACTACTGGAAGCCATGGCGCAATTATTTGACTCGGAAGTAAACACCCCATTGCGCGTTATAGGGGATAACGACGGATCCAGACTTGTCGCCACAGCAAGACGGAGGCAACAGCGCAAGGTCGAAACGCAGGTCGTGGAGCTGCATTTGCCAAAAGAGAAACAGAAAACGGTTGCACGGCGAGGAAAAGCCTCTGCCATCGTGCCGAAATCGATCGAGAGCGCGGCGCCGGTCACCGGGGCGAGGGCGGGCGAGGCCATCTGGAAGATGAATTCCGCGACCTCCTCGGGCCGCACGAAGCGCGCCCGCGGCCCCTGCGGATAGATCGAAAGCAGCCGCGCCCTGTAGCCGGCGGGATCGCCGCCGCCGTAGGTATCGGCCTGGAAATCCAGCATAGGCGTGTCGACGTCGCAGGGGCAGATCGCGTTCACCCGCACGCCGCGGGGTGCCAGCTCGCGCGCGAGCGCCTTGGTCAGCAGCACGACGCCGCCCTTGGAGGCGCAGTAGATCGCGGAGCCGGCATTGCCGATGAGCCCGGCGTCCGACGCGATGTTGAGGATGACGCCCTGCGTCTTCTCGAGCGCCGGGATCGCGTGGCGGCAGGCGAAGAAGGTGCCCTTGAGGTTGATGTCGAGCGTGCGGTCCCATTCCGCCTCGGTCATCCGATCGGAGGGGCCCTCGACCCAGACCCCGGCGGCGTTGATCATCACGTCGAGCCCGCCGAAGCGCGCGAGGGTCTCCGCCACCATGCGCTCGCAGTCGGCGACGCGGCGGACGTCCACGGCGATGGCGAGCAGGCGGTCCCGCTCGGCGGCGTGCGCCGCCGCGTAGTCGGCGAGCCGCTTCGGGGCGAGATCGGCGAGCGCGAGGTTGGCGCCGGCGCCGAGGAACCGGTCGGCCGTCGCGCGGCCCATGCCGCCGCCGCCGCCGGCGATGAGGATCGTCTTGCCTTGCCAGTCCATGCGCTCGGGGCCGGCGGTCATTCGACCGGGCCCTTGATCTCCTGGATGGTGTTGCCGCCGTCGACGACGATGAGCTGGCCGGTCACGTAGCTCGCCTCCTCGCTCGCGAGGAAGACCGCCACATGCCCCACCTCCTCGGGT
>JBOIFZ010000273.1:0-2184 GCA_050741735.1 Burkholderiales bacterium | reverse complement strand
GTTCCTGCTTGCCCGCGAAAGCGCGGCGGTCGCCGCTCGCTTCAAAGGGTGACTAGCGCAAAAACCTTCACAACCATTAATTTTCCACAGCAAAGATTCTTTTCAATACCCCTCAAGGGGGTATTGAAAAGAATCTTTGCGGTGAGGGTATAAATAGGAGGCAGAAGGGGACACCGAAGCGTGCGGACCATTCTTCAACGACAAATTCAGACCTTATGTTCGTTCCCCCATTCCTGCTTTTTTGATTTACTTTGCGTTTCCTCTGCGCCTTTGCGCCTCTGCGGTGAAGGTTTAGTGCGCCTTTGTGGTGAAGGTTTTTTTTCCAGCCACGCAAGTGCCAGTGCGGCCTCCACTGTGTCCGCGATCGCTTCGGGAGCAACACTGATGTCGGCAGTTATCGCGTCACTGGGCTCCTCGAGCGCGGCAAACTGGGACTCGAGGAGTCCCGCCTTCATGTAATGCCCCTTGCGGGCTTTCAGCCTCGACTCGATTAGTTCGAAGCTGCCTTTCAGGTACACCCAGCGCAGGTTGCGGCACCCGGCCGCGAGACGGTCGCGGTATTTCTGCTTGAGTGCCGAACAGGCCAGCAACGCGCCCTGGCCACGCCACTCCTTGTCCTTGAGCAGGCCATTGAGCCGATCCAGCCACGGCCAGCGATCGTCGTCGGTCAGAGGTATGCCGGAGCGCATTTTCTCGATATTCGCCGGCGGGTGATAATCGTCTGCGTCGAGCAGCGGCCAGCCGAGCCGTTCGGAAAGCAGTTTTCCGACCGTGGTCTTGCCGGCGCCCGAGACGCCCATCAACACCACGATCATTTGTTTTCCGCCGGATGCACGGCGTGGCCGCCGAAACTTGCGCGCATCATCGCCAGCAGCTTCGAGGCGTAATCGTCGTGCCCCTGGCTGGCAAAGCGCGCCATCAGCGCCAGGCTCATCACCGGGGCGGGGACGCCCAGTTCCACCGCCTCGATCGCGGTCCAGCGGCCTTCGCCGGAATCGGCGACCAGCGGTTTGATCGTTTCAAGAGAACGCTCGTTCTTGAGGAAGTCGGCAATCAGGTCGAGCAACCAGGAGCGCACCACGCTGCCGTGACGCCACATCTCGGTGATCGCGGCGAGATCCAGGCCGAACTCGGACTTGGCCTTGAGCACCGACAGGCCTTCGGCGTAGGCCTGCATCATTGCGTACTCGATGCCGTTGTGGATCATCTTTACGTAGTGGCCAGAGCCCGCCGGTCCGCAGTGCGTCCATCCGCGATCGGGCGCCGGCGCCAGCAGGCGGGCGAACGGCTCGACGCGCGCGAATGCCTCCTTGGCGCCACCAAGCATCAGCGCGTAGCCGTTGTCGAGTCCCCAGACGCCGCCGGATACTCCGGCATCGACGAAGCCGATGCCGCGTTCGGCCAGCCACACGGCCCGCCGCTGCGAATCCTTGTAGAGCGCATTGCCACCATCCACGAGCACATCGCCTTTGGCGAGCAGCGCGGCAAGTTGTTCCAGCGCCCGCTCGGTGACTTCTCCGGCCGGCAGCATCACCCACACCACCCGCGGCGCCGGCAGGACCGCGATCACGCTCTTCAGTGCGGAGTGCGCCGTGATGCCGCGTTCGTGTTCAACCGCGCTGCGTGCCACGGGGCTGACATCGTGCGCTGCCACCCGCACGCCTTGGCGCGCCAGTCGCCGCGCCATGCTGGCGCCCATGCGTCCGAGACCCACGATGCCGATATCCATTTGTCTCCCCCGGTCTGCTTATGCGGCCATTCTCCGGGGCACGGCGTTCCGGCGCAATGCGTATCCGTAACGAATCCGGTAACCTGCGCCTCTCGGCCACAGGAGAAAATCAGCATGCCGCGGGCGGCATTCGGGAGTCTGGAAGAATTGGCGGCAAAGGTCGGGCAGGAGGTCGTGGTGAGCGACTGGCTCGAGGTCACGCAGGAACGCATCGACCAGTTTGCCGACGCCACCGGGGACCATCAGTGGATCCACGTCGACGTGGAACGCGCGCGTCGCGAGTCGCCGTTCGGCACCACTATTGCGCACGGTTTCCTGACCCTTTCGCTGCTGAGCCACTTCCTCAACAATTCGCTGGAATTCGGCAATTCGAAAATGGGAGTGAACTACGGCTGCAACCGGCTGCGCTTCACGGCGCCGGTAAAAGCGGGATCGCGGCTGCGCGCCCGGTTCAA
>JBOIFZ010000272.1:0-2024 GCA_050741735.1 Burkholderiales bacterium | reverse complement strand
GCCGCTTCAAAAAAACTGCCGGACTACGTGATCAAGGAAGCCACCATCGAGGCCTGAGGCGGCTCGCAAGGAAAAGGTGTCAGGAAGATATCCGATAAAGGTTCGTGACACCTTTTCTGTGACCTGCCGCGCGCGTGCTACGATGCCCCGATGTGCCTTGGCCGAATGAGAGGCTCGTGAAACCGCGTGAGTTGAGGCGGCAGTTCTATGCCGAGCTGGTGCGCGGAGTGAAGATGGCCTGGCCGATCCTGTTCGGGCTGCTCGGCATCATCGTGACTTTGGGAATCGTGATCGGCCTGCTCGAAGACTGGACACTGCTGGATGCCATCTACTTCGCGTTCGTGTCGGGGCTCACCATCGGCTACGGCGACCTCGTGCCGACGCGGCCCGTCGCGCGCGTCCTCGCCATCGGTATCGGACTGACCGGCGTGCTGCTGGTGGGCCTCATCGTTGCCATTGGCGTGCGGGCGCTCGAGCGCACTTCGAAGCTCCCGCTCGAAGAGCAATAGCACGCCGTTCCCGCCTCCATTGCGCCAGCGCCACATGGCCCGGCCAGCGGCGGCGCAAGCCTGTCCGCTTCGTCCACCCGGCCGCCCGGGCCGTACTGACAAGTACTGCGACGCAGAATTGACAATCGGTTGACAATCGCTCTGCCGCGCCCGAACGGGGTTGACACTAATAAATTACAAAAGTTGACAATAGGTTGACGATCTGCGAGCGTTGTCAGCGTGGATGCCAAGCGCAAAATTCTCGCCTATCTGGCCCGGCGGCGCTCGGCGACCGGCGGCGAGTTGAGATTGCAGCTCGACATCAGTCGGCAGGCCCTCAGTGTGCACGTCCGGAGCCTGATCGAAGCCGGGAAGGTGGTTCGCTCCGGCTCAGCCCGCGGCACACGGTACATGCTGCCAGGCCGGGCGCCAGCGGCTGCGGTCCTCGCGCGCGCGCTGCGCACCCGGGGTCTCGACGAGGCCCGAGTCTGGGACGAGCTCGCTGCGGGCCTCAACCTGCGCCGCGCTCTAAGGCCGAACATCGAGGCAATCGCCCACTACGCCTTCACTGAAATGCTCAACAACGCAATCGAGCATTCGGAGGCTGAACGCTGCTCGATCCTCTTCCGGCTGGCGCCTGGAACGCTCTCTTTCGAGATCCGCGACCCCGGAATCGGCGTGTTTCACTCGATCGCCTCGAAGGTTCACCTCGATGACGAACAGTCAGCCCTCGTGGAACTCCTCAAGGGCCGCACCACCACGATGCGCGAAGTCCATACCGGTGAGGGCATCTTCTTCACCTCGCGCGTAGCCGACCGCTTCGTGCTTCGGTCCCACCGTATCGAGGTCGAATGGAGCCGGGCCAAGGACGACGTATTCGTGTCCGCGCGGCGCTTCCTCGGGGGCACCAGCGTCTCGTTCGCGATCCACCGCAGCAGCCGACGCCGGATCGAGGAGGTCTTCGGCGAGTTCGCGCCGGAGGACTACGACTTCCAGTTCCAGAAGACGAAAGTACTCGTGAAGCTGCTTCAACAGGATTTCGTCTCGCGCTCCGAGGCAAGAAGGCTGGTTGCCAATCTCGAGAAGTTCAGCGAGATCGTGCTCGACTTTCGGGGCGTGAAGTCAGTCGGTCAGGGTTTCGCCGATGAGATATTCCGCGTTTTCGCTCGCCGCCACCCGGCCATCAAGATCGCGACTGAAAACACCAATCCCGCGATAGACGCCATGATTCGTCACGTGGGCTCGCAGTAGAACAAGACGCTGACGACGCCCGATCGGTCACGGGCGATCGGCGGATGGTCACGGTTTCTGCACCTGCGACCCGGCTGTGCCTGCGCCAGCATGTTAAACTCGAACGCATGCGGATAAAATAATTTCTGGACGGAAAATCCGTGCCGTTGACATCTCCGTACAAAATATCCGCCCGCAAAACGCCGCCACAACCCGAATCCGACCGATGAGAAACCTTTCCCCCGGCGCCGAATTTCAGTCTTTTTCCCACCGCGTCATCATCGCAGCGTTCGCCGTCTTTCCGGC
>JBOIFZ010000271.1:0-12452 GCA_050741735.1 Burkholderiales bacterium | reverse complement strand
AGCTGGCTGCGATCCTTGGCGAGTTCGTCCAGGCTCGCCTTGAACAACCGCGGTCTGGCTTTCGCCCTTGCAATAAATCCCAGCACGGCAATCACCGCAAACAGCACGAAGGCTGCCGCCAGTCCGGTAGCCGCCAGCACCCGGTTCGAATCCCAGAACACGACGATGAAGGCGATCGCCGAGAGGATAACACCGGTAAACGCGAAGAAGAGCGCCACCAGCCCCCACACCAGCAGCGACACCAGTCTTGCGAATTGCTCCTCGACCTCGGTGCCGATCAACTCGACGCGGGTGTGGGCGATGCCGACCAGCGTTGCCAGCATTGCCTTGAGCGAGTCGAACAGGCCGGCCTGCTGACTTTCCTCCGGCGTCTCCGCCGGACTACGATCATCCATGCGCGCGCGTCACTTGCGGTTGATGAGAACGCCGATCACGACTCCCACAACCGCGGCAATGCCCACTGCCGTCCACGGATTCTCGCGCAGGTAATCGTCCGCGGCCTTCGCGGCTTCGCGGGTTTGCTCAACGGCCACGTGCCCGGCATCGGCGATACGCGCCTTGGCCGCGCGGACGGAATCCTCCGCGCGCGCCCTCGCTTTGTTGACGTTTTCTCCCGCCTGGCCGGCAGTCGCGTTGAGCAGTTCTTCGGCATCCGATACCACCAGCCGGAGGTCTTCCATGAGCTTGTCGGTCGTAACTTCCGTTTTCATCGTGGACTCCATGAACTTTTTTATCAGCTAGCGTGAGACACAATGTATACGCCTGTCGGGTACGGCCACGCAAATATGGTTCCGGCGGGCAATGCAGGAACGCGGTGAGATGCGCTCAGGTGCCCCGCTTCAGCACGTCCACCAGCGCCGTCAGTGCCTTGCCGCGATGGCTGACGCGATTCTTGTGCTCCGGCGCCAGCTCTGCACCGGTCTTGCCCAGCATCGGATCGAAGAATAGCGGATCGTAGCCGAAACCGCCGGTGCCGCGTGGCTGCCGCAGAATTTCGCCCCGCCACTCACCCTCGGCGACCAGCGGTTGCGGGTCGTCCCCGTGACGCATCAGCACCATCACGCAGTAGTAGTGCGCCCCGCGATCGTCCTCGGCCTCCAGCATTTCGAGCAGCTTGCGGTTGTTGCGCGCATCCGATCTTGGCTCGCCGGCATAGTGCGCCGAGCCTACGCCCGGCGCACCCTTGAGCGCGTCCACGCAGATTCCGGAATCGTCCGCCAGTGCCGGCAGTCCGGTAAGCCGCGCTGCATGGCGTGCCTTGGCAAGCGCGTTTTCGATGAAACTGGCGTGCGGCTCTTCGGCCTCCGGAACCGCAAGCACCGATTGGGGAATGATCTCGATCCCAAGAGGCGCGAGGATCTGGCCGATTTCGCGCAGCTTGCCCGGATTGTTGCTTGCTATGACGACTTTATTGAACAACCGGAACCTCATTTACCACGAAGGACACGAAGGAACACGAAGGAGAAACAATTACGTTACGAAAAACGAGAATGACTGTGTCGGCCTTCAGGGGTGTCTGGGGCTGCTAGAAAACGTGCCCGCGTGACCAGCGCTCACTCGGCTTCGTTCTGTTTTTCAATCCATTCTCCTTACTTCGGAATTTCCTTCGTGTTCCTTCGTGTCCTTCGTGGTAAGTGCGTTTTTTCTCATATGCCCAAGGCTGCCTTCTGCGCGGCGATGAGCTGGCGGATGCCTTTTTCAGCCAGATCCAGCATGGCATCCATTTCCTTGCGCGAGAACGGCGCGCCCTCGGCCGTGCCCTGCACTTCGACCAGTCCACCGACGCCGGTCATCACCACGTTCATGTCGGTATCGCAGGCGGAATCTTCCGGGTAATCGAGGTCCAGCACCGGAACGCCCTGAACCACCCCAACCGACACTGCCGCGACGTGGTCCTGGATCGGCCATTCTCCGATCATTTGCCTTGCCTTGAGATACGTCGCCGCATCGTGGAGCGCAACGAACGCACCGGTGATGCTCGCCGTGCGCGTGCCGCCGTCGGCCTGGATCACGTCGCAGTCGATCTGGATGGTGCGCTCGCCGAGCAAATCGAGCCTGGTCACCGCGCGCAGGCTGCGTCCGATCAGGCGCTGGATTTCCTGGGTGCGCCCGGACTGCTTGCCGCGCGCGGCCTCGCGCTCGGTGCGCGTGTTGGTCGAGCGCGGCAGCATGCCGTACTCGGCGGTCAGCCAACCCTGGCCTTTCCCCTTCAGGAACGGCGGCACTTTCTCGTCGATACTTGCAGTGCAGATCACTTTGGTGTCACCGCACTCGATCAACACCGAACCTTCGGCGTGGCGGGTATAGCGGCGGGTGATGCCGAGCTTTCTCAATTCGACGGCGGAGCGTCCGCTGGGGCGCATGGTTGCTCTTTCATGATGTCGGGATAAGGGGCCGCGGGCGCCTGCGGCGTGGACGCTGCGGGATCGGCCTTGCGGCAATATGCCGTTGATTTGTGTGCTATCTTTTCGGCTCGCCAATTCTGGTCAAGTCCTTTCACCTTGTAAAGCGCCAGGGCCGCCATGATCTACAGCATGACCGGTTATGCCGTCTCTGCGGCCGAGTTGGCTTTCGGCGCGCTCAACCTCGAGCTGCGCTCGGTCAATCATCGCTATCTCGACGTCCAGTTCCGCATCCCCGACGATCTGCGCACCCTCGAAGCGGGGCTGCGCGAAAAAACCACCGGGCGCATCACGCGCGGCAAAGTAGAAGTGCGCATCACGGTCAACAAATCGCCGGCGTCGCAGTCGGGCCTTCAGATCGACGACAGGCTGCTCGCGCATCTTAAGCAGCTCAACGACGACGTGATGACGGCAATACCTGAAAGCGCGCCGCTGTCGGTCAACGATGTGTTGCGCTGGCCCGGAATGCTGGGCAACGACACCTTGCAACTGGAGGACCTGCAGGAAGCCTGCGGGCGGCTGCTCGATCGGGTATTGGATGATCTCACCGCAACCCGCGGCCGCGAAGGCGAAAAACTGAAGAATGTCCTGCTCGAGCGCATCGGCGCGATGGAAACGCTGGTCAGGAACATCGCGCCGCGCATGCCGCAGTTGATTGCCGGCTACAAGGACAAACTCACCGCGCGCCTCAGGGAGGCGATGGTGAACATGGATGACGACCGGCTCAAGCAGGAGTTGGTGCTGTTTGCCTCCAAAATCGATGTCGACGAAGAATTGTCGAGGCTCAGCACCCACTTCGGCGAAATCCGCCGCATCCTGGATAAAGGCGGCGCGGTCGGAAAGCGATTGGATTTCCTGATGCAGGAACTGAACCGCGAAGCCAACACGCTGGGTTCCAAATCGGTGGACCTCGAAGTCACACAGACTTCCATGGAGCTCAAGGTGCTGATCGAGCAGATGCGGGAACAGATACAGAATATAGAGTGAGGCGCGAGGGCCGAGGACTGAGGACTGAGGGCCGAGGGCCGAGGACTGAGGACTGAGGGCCGAGGTGTGAGGGCTGAGGACTGAGCGGGCGCGGCTCAACGTTTGTCGAACACTTTTTTGACGTCAAGATGACCGGAAACATTTTCATCGTCTGCGCCCCCTCGGGGGCCGGCAAGACTTCCCTGGTCAGGGAATTGCTCGCCCGCGATCCGAACGTGCATCTGTCGGTGTCCTATACCACCCGGGCACCACGGCCCGGCGAACAGGGCGGGCGCGACTATCACTTCGTAACCAGGCCGGTATTTCAGGCGATGCTCGAGCGCGCTGAGTTTCTGGAAAGCGCCGAGGTACACGGCAATCTGTACGGCACTTTGCAGGCCTGGATCGAGGCGCACCGCGGCCAGGGCCATGACATCGTGCTGGAGATCGACTGGCAGGGTGCGCAACAGGTGCGCAAGTTGATTTCCGGCGCGATCGGCATTTTCATCCTGCCGCCCTCGCTGGACGTGCTGAGGCAGCGCATGATGGATCGCAGCCAGGACAGCGCCGCCGTCATCGAACGCCGCCTCAAGGCCGCGCGCGGCGAGATCGCCCATTTGGAGGAATTCGACTATGTTATTATTAACAACAACTTCGATGACGCCGTGGAAGATCTGGCAAGCATCGTACGATCGGCACGGTTGCGACTGCCCTCGCAAATCGCGCTTCACAGTGACTTGATCAACAGTTTGAAGTGAAGGTGTTATGGCGCGTATCACCGTAGACGACTGTCTGAAGCACATTCCCAATCGCTTCGAGCTTACGCTGGCCGCGACCTATCGCGCGCGCCAGCTCGCCACCGGGGCCTCCCCGATGGTGGACACCAACAAGGACAAACCCACCGTGATCGCGTTGCGCGAGATCGCGGCCCAGAAGGTCGGGGTCGAGATCCTCAAGTCCAAAGCCTGACGGCGCTGCCGTCCCTCACGATCGCGGGAGGATCAGCCAAGCACACTTCCACCGGTGAATGCCTGCGGCCCACCGGTTCCCGGCTGATTCCCCAGCGCTGACCATGTCCGAGGCCGAGCTTCTCTTCAAGGATGCAGCCGGCTATCTCAAGCCGGAGGATATTGCTCAGCTTCAAAGCGCGCACCAGTTCAGCGAAACTGCGCACCAGGGCCAGTTCCGCAAGTCCGGCGATCCCTATATTTCCCATCCGATTGCCGTAGCCCAAATCCTGGCGCAGTGGCATCTCGACGGCCAGGCCCTCACCGCCGCGCTGCTTCACGACGTGATGGAGGACACCGCCGTCACCAAGACCGAGATCAGCGACAAATTCGGAAAGCACGTCGCTGATCTCGTGGACGGCGTCTCCAAGCTCGACCGGATCGAATTCCAGACCCAGGAAGAGGCGCAGGCGGAGAACTTCCGCAAGATGCTGCTCGCCATGGCGCGCGACGTGCGCGTCATCCTGATCAAGCTGGCTGACCGCCTGCACAACATGCGCACGCTGCAGGTGATGCAGCCGAAAAAGCGCGCGCGCATCGCCCGCGAAACGCTGGAAATCTACGCGCCGATCGCCAACCGCCTTGGACTTAACCAGCTCTACCAGGAGTTGCAGGAGCTGGCGTTCCGCCACCTCTACCCGAACCGCTTCAACGTTTTGTCCAAGGCGCTGCTGCGCGCGCGGGGAAATCGCCGCGAGGTGGTGGACAAGATTCTCGACGCGATCAAGCAGAAGCTCGCCGACAGCCACATCGAGGCCACCGTCACCGGCCGCGAGAAGAACCTCTACAGCATCTACAAGAAGATGCTGGAGAAGAACCTGACCTTCGCGGAAGTGTTCGACATCTACGGATTCCGCGTCATCGTCAAGGACGCCGCCGCCTGCTATCTCGCGCTGGGCGCGCTGCACCAGCTTTACAAGCCGATTCCCGGCAAGTTCAAGGACTACATCGCCATCGCCAAGGGCAACGGCTACCAGTCGCTGCACACCACATTGTTGGGCCCTTTCGGCACGCCCATCGAGGTGCAGATCCGCACGCTTGAAATGCACAAGATCGCCGAGGCAGGCGTGGCTTCCCACTGGCTGTACAAGGACGACGCACAGATCAACGAACTGCACATGAAGACCCACCAGTGGTTACAGAGCCTGCTGGAGATGCAGTCGGAAAGCGGCGACTCGATCGAGTTTCTCGAGCACCTCAAGGTGGACCTGTTTCCTGACGAGGTCTACGTGTTTACCCCCAAGGGCAAGATCATGGCGCTTCCGCACGGCGCCACCTGCGTGGATTTTGCCTACGCGGTGCATACGGATATCGGCAACCGCTGTGTGGCCACCAAGATCAACAACGAACTGGTGCCGCTGCGCTCGGAATTGAAAAGCGGCGACCGCGTGGAGATCATCACGGCCGCGCACGCCAATCCCAACCCGGCCTGGCTCAACTACGTGGTAACCGGCAAGGCACGCTCGCACATCCGTCATTTTCTCAAGACCATGCAGTACGAGGAGTCCGCGCAACTCGGCGAGCGCCTGCTCAACCAGGCACTGGCTGCGCTCAAGTCCAGCCCGGACCAGATCAGCGACGATCAATGGGAGAGGCTGCTCAAGGAAAACAGCGCCAAGACCCGGCAGGAGGTGCTGGCCGACATCGGACTGGGCAAGCAACTGGCGATCGTCATCGCGCGCCAGCTGCTGTCGATTGCCGAACCCAAAGGCAGCAAGACGGAGAAGCTGCCCGGCAGCCTGATCATTCGCGGCTTGGAAGGCATGGCGCTGCAGTTTGCCAAATGCTGCCACCCGATTCCCGGTGATCCGATCATCGGTTTCCTGCGCAAGGGCCACGGCCTGGTGATTCATACCCACGACTGCCCGGTGGCGCGCAAGACCCGCGGCGATCCGGAAAAGTGGCTGGACGTGGAGTGGGCGCCGGACACCAAGAAGCTGTTCAGCGTGAATATCAAAATGGTGGTTGCCAACGAGCGCGGCGTGCTGGCCAAGATCGCTGCGGTGATCGCCGAGACCGGCTCGAATATCGATAACGTCAGCCTCGAGCCCGGCGACTCCAGCGCCTACACTATCATCCACTTCACCCTGCAGGTGTCCAACCGCCTGCATCTGGCGCAGATCATGCGCGGCCTGCGGCGCGTTCCCGACGTCATCCGCATTTGGCGCCTCTAGGGAAGCTCTCCCTGACCTAGATCAAACCGCTTGCGCGCGGGCGACTATAATTGAGGAGACATGACTCGCTCATGGAGGCCACCGATGTTCCGGTTCTGTATCGCCGTGTGTCTCGCACTCGCCGCGTTGGCCTCGCCTGCCGCTGCCGGCGACGAATCGACGCCGCAGGCCTCGCGCATCGACACGCTGGAGCTCCCCGGACTCACCGCCGGCTGCCACATCTGTGAATGGCGGCCCAAGCTCAACCAGAAGCCGGCGGCCGAACAATGCGGCAGCGACGATTCCGGCGCGGCCAAGGTCGGTCTGTTCGAATGCGGCTTCTCGCAGGATTGCGAGCGGCAGTGTCACTTCCTGCGCTGCGGCATTAATTGATCCGCGAGCTTTCGAATTCCGGCTGACGCGCGCATTGACGTGCTGTCGTCGGCGCATCACCGTGTAGGTGCGGCGGCGTCACCATGCAAACCATGTCCGGTCGCCTGCCGGTGACGGTTTTACTCCGAAAATCCCCTGTTTTCCCCTATCAAGTTGGCAACTTTCCGCCAACGTCCTGATTGACCGCGGCAAAAAACCAGTGGCACGGGCATTGCGATACCTCGCGTGGAAGGATTCCAACCATGAGGTGCAAGGTGATGCTCGATCCTTTATCCAATTTGACTGCACGCCCGGTCCGCAGCGTTCTGCAGATCCTGCAGGAAGGCGTGCGAACCCTGTTTCATCTGCTGTTGTTCGCACTGCTGGTGCTCGGCTTCGGCGGCCTGTTGTACAAGGCGCTGCGCTCCGGAGGCTGGGTTGAAGGCGTGCTGGGGCGCATCTGGGACCAGCACCCCACCGTGGCGATCGCGACGCTGCTGGCCGCACTGGCGGGTGCAATGTTGGGTACGCGCCTGTTCGATCGTCTGCCTCTGTTCGGCAAGCGCGGCGACTTGTTGGTTTACTGCTGCCTGGCTCTAGGCCTGTTTTTCGCCTTCAAACTGGTGGTAACCGGTTCCTTGTAAGTCCCCGGTTGCCCGCGTCTGCAGACACATCCCTGTAGACGAGTTTGGCGAGGAAGCCTCCTGCCGCTGTCGTTCGCCGACAACACGAATCCTCGTGCGGCCTCAGGTAGTTAGTCTGACACGGCCGAATCTTGTCGCCCGCGGGCGACTGCGCCGGCGCGCCAGACCCCCTAATCGACTGTTTTTTCTCCGCTTTCACAGATGGCATGCAAGTTGCGAAAGAATCCGTTGCACCTTTCCTCCCGCAGCAGCGAAGCGCATGTAGGCGCGCCCGCTGCAAATGAAAAGGCCGGCAGAACCGCGGCCTTCTTTTTTTCCTGCTGCGCCGTTACGACGGCCGCTGGTTGATGTCCTCGATCAGCAGTTGCCGCTCGCGCTGGCCATGTGCGCCGAAGTTCGCAAACGCGCGGGACAACGGATCGGCGAAGCCGATCTTGATGGAAGTTCCACTCTCTGCTGGCAGGCCGCGAGCAGAAGCGCCGCAGCGGCCGCAAGCGCGGCGCCGGCCAGTTTGCCGATTTTCGTGTTCCCCTTCTGTTGATTCACGTAATTTCCGGAACTGCCCGGTCCGTTGACAGCCGGCCGGAACAGCGGCTTCCCCGACGTTACAAGATGTGTCGGGGCTTGTATCAGGCAGGCCTGCGCCTGACCGGGTTGGAGAGCGTCCCCAGCCCTTCGATGCGGCACTCGGCCACGTCGCCGTCCCCGATCACCACCGCCCCCGGCGTACCGGTGCTGATAATGTCGCCGGGGTACAGGGTCGCAACATGCGAGTGGAAGGACACCAGGTAGAACGGCGGGAACGCCATGTTGGCCACCACGTTTTCGCGATGAAGCCTGCCGTTGTTGTACGTTCCGACCTTCACCTTCAGCACATCCGGCACCTCGTCGGTGGTGATCAACTCGGGGCCGAACGAAAAAAAGGTGTCGAAATTCTTCGAGCGGGTGAGGAAGCGCGGGTTTTTCTGCAGGATATCTTCGGCGGTCATGTCGATGATCGGGCAATAACCGGCGATGTACTCCGGCGCCTGTTCCTCGGACACGAAGCGGCATTGCCTGCCGATGATCACCCCGATCTCCGCTTCCGCAGTGACCCGCTCCGACTGCGGCGGCAATTCGATCGCGTCCCCCGGGCCGATGATGGTGTTGTCGCACTTCATGAACGACGCCGGCTCGGTCGGGTAGGGCGCATTCAGATCGGCAGCGTGATCGCGGTAATTCAACCCGATGCCGAGAATCTTGCGCGGGTGCCGGTACAGCGGCCCGTATTGCATCGTCTTCGGATCAAGTTTCAGCGGCGTCTGCTCCGCGTCGGCGAGCAGGTTCGGATTGATTCCCCGGCGAATCAGGTCGTAGAGTTCTTCCGGCCAGGCCTTCCCCAGGTGAGCGTTGATCGCCGCAACCGGAACGATGCCGGCGCGCGCCACCACCGCGGCTTCTTCGCATCCGTTTCTCTTGATGGTGCACAGGCGCATGTGGAACTTGGTCAGAGCTTCCCTTGGTGATTTCTCGAAAGTTGCGATTATAAGGGCTGATCGACCGCACCCCGGCCGCGGCTACTTTTCCGCGGCGAAGCGGCCGCCACCGAGGGTGCGCGCCTGAACAAGTGCAACCAGGCGCGCATAGGACCGGTAGAACTCTTTGTCACCTGAGGGCGTGCCGATTGCGATCGTTTCTTCGCGCAGTTTCCGGTACATCGCGAAGCGCTGCTGCAAAATCCTTCCCCACTCGGCGGTCAGGTCCTTCCTGATAATGATGCGAAAACCGACATCCCGGAGCAGGCGATCGTAAGAGTCGAAACTCTGGATGGTCTGCGCCGCGATGCCCCGCCACATCGATTCGGAATCG
This sequence comes from Burkholderiales bacterium, assembly GCA_050741735.1. Taxonomy (GTDB): domain Bacteria; phylum Pseudomonadota; class Gammaproteobacteria; order Burkholderiales; family JACQAP01; genus JACQAP01. Next base: position 3,060 of record JBOIFZ010000271.1, on the reverse strand, counting down.
TTTGCGTCGAGCCTGCGGTGCGCGATCCAGTCGGTAAACGCCAGCCGGCCGCCTTTCTTCAAGACCCGATAAGCCTCGGCCAGCGCGGCGCGCTTATCCGGCACGTGCAGCAGCGCTTCCTGACTGATGACTGCATCCATGGTGTCGTCCGCCAGCGGCGTCCGCGTCACATCGGCGCGCACGATCCGCACCTGCCGCTCCAGTCCGACGCGCCGGGTCAGGTCCGCCGCACCGGGTGCGCGACCTGGATTCAGCTCGATGCAGGTCACCGTCGCTCCGTACTCATGGGCAAGATAGCGCGCCGGACCGGCCAGCCCGGCACAGAAATCGGCGACCTGCTTGCCCGGGCCGATTGCGGCGCTATCCGCCAGCGCGTCAACCGCCTCCAGCCCGCCGTAATGGTCCTGGTCGTAGGGAAAAAGATCCGCGGGAGCGAGACCAGCGAGTTGACCACGATGCGCCGCGAGACTGGCGAGAATCTGGTCGCGGGAGATCGGATGGCGGTTGTAAAAGGCCACCACATGATTGTCGTCTTCTGGCATCGCCTGCCACCCGGCATCGCTGTCAAAACTGGCGGCAAGTCTACACCGCCGGAACAGCCATTCTGTGCGGATGCCCTATAATTGCGGCGCCAATTTATTCCGCGACAAGCGGTCGAGATGATCCGGCACGGGTTCGGGCTGCTGATCCGACCGTGACTTTCTTTGCCACGGCTTGTCTCGATTTCATCCGATCCAGAGGGAAAAGAAATGAGACTGAAGGTGTTGATTTTCGCCCTGACGCTGATCCTGCCATCGTTGACAGTGATGGACGTGGCAATAGCCGCGAAGTCGGATTCCTGTGCGCATTGCCACGGCACCGATGGAAATTCGACTTCCAGCGCGTATCCCAGCCTTGCCGGTCAGACCAGGGATTACCTCTATCGCCAGATGAAGGACTTCAAGGAAGGGCGGCGCAAGAACTCGATAATGTCCCCATCTATCGTGGTGCTGTCGGATCAGGACATGCAGGAACTTGCCGAGTATTTTTCTGCCCAGGTCCTTTTCCGCAGTTCATTCAACGCGGATCCCGCCAAGGTCGAGCAGGGCAAGAAAATCGCGCAGGAATCGCAGTGCACGGCCTGCCATCAGGCCGCCTTCAAGGGCCTGAATGAATTCCCGCGGGTGTCGCGCCAGAAATTCCCCTACATCCTCAAGCAGCTCAAGGATTATCGCGACGGTTTGCGCACCAATGACAACGGCCTGATGGCGCCCGCCGCCAGGAACCTGAGCGACGAGCAAATCGAGGCGTTGGCCCATTACCTGGCCAGTCTCTAGGGAATCCTCGACGTCAAGGTCAAAAACAAAGGGGGCGGCAATCGCCGCCCCCTAGTCTTTTCTGGTGGGCCGTGAAGGATTCGAACCTTCGACCGTTGGATTAAGAGTCCACTGCTCTACCAACTGAGCTAACAGCCCTTTTTGAAGGGGCGAATTCTAGCAAAAATCCAAGGCAACAGGTCGCAGGATGACGGTTTTCGGCAGATGGAGCAAGCCGAAACAAGCCGGACTATGACCGAATTCTGCGAATACGGGTATGTGGCGAACCCGCCGTGCGAGACCGCGTCCGCCTTGCGCGCCTGTTTGGTGCCGGGAGCCTTTGCGGGAACGGTTCCTGCATTACATCGTGCAGTGAGCCAAACCATTGGTTCGTCGGCACCTTGTGTCCCGGGAACGTCGTCACGGGGTGTCAGTCGCAAACCATTTACGTCATTCCGGAATGCGGGCAGTAATTTCGCGGGAGCCGGAAGTGAGAAGGAGCATCGTTTGAATTCAGATTTCAAGGCAGCGTCCGTGCTTGAGCGCCTTGGTAGATCGCTGACCGACGCGCAGATCGACTATCAGGCCGGCAAGGGCATCCACGAATTCATCGTCCGTCTGGGCGGTATGCGTCACGTCGTGGACTTCAGCGACGATTTGATGGAAAAAAAGAATGAAATGGATCTCTCCGTCCTGATCCTGGGGATCGTGCAACGTGCCTCGACTCAATCAATGCCGGTTCACTTCATGGTGCGCAACGACAACTTCGACAAGCTGTTGCAGGCGCTGAAGCACTGATTGCAGCCGGGGCCCGCGCCCCACTACGCGAACTTGCGGGCATTGAGGCCACGGCGTTCGCGGAAACGCCAGAAAAAAAAGCCAGCACAGTGCCGGCCCCTGGTGTTGGTAGGCGGTGCGAGATTCGAACTCGCGACCAACGGATTAAAAGTTGAAGATCGTTTCTTAACTTGTTGTTTATCGGCCCGCCCTCACTCGCCTATAGTTGCCAACACTCGCCGAAATCCCTACGTTCTGGCGGCGTTGCTACTGGCGCGAATCTTTCTCTAACCAGATTATATTTCTGCCGTTTCTGGAAGTGCGATCCGACTGAGATATTGAGCAAACCGTACTGACAAGTTTTCCCGATAGAGTTCTGCAATAGTTGCGCGATATTCTGCGCGGAAACTATCGCGGTAAACAGCATCTCGGGGAGCAGTAATAAAGTGCTTGAAATCAATGACTAGTTCTGGAATCTGAAAAACAGCATGCTCAGGAAGATAGTGATGCCGATAACTCTGATTTTCAGTTATTAGCTTCCACCTAGTACTGCTCGCCCAATTCTCCATCACCAAGTTGAGCCCCTGTAAATGCTGTCCCGTTCTAAATTCAGCGCTGCGATATGCGGGGCAGAGCAGTATAGATTGAAGATATTTGTCATGCTTATCAACACCGGAAGTTCTGTTATTGAAGTCTTGAAACAGATCGCAGTCTTGCGTCAGAACAACAACGAATGGAAAGTCCCGAGAAGCTGTTACGACCACTTGGTCTTCGCCGTGAGCCCAGTCCACTAAAGTAACATCACGATAGATATCCCCTTGCTGTACGCGGAAATCTTTGTCGCTTCGGTAAGGACTTACTGGGCTATTTGGTGGCATACCTCTTTACTACTACTCTCACAACAGACTTTTTATACTCGCTAGACGCCGCGGTAAGTTCTTGGCTAGCCTTAGATGCCGGAGTTGGTTCCACTTGCGTTGACGTTGTC
>JBOIFZ010000270.1:0-3811 GCA_050741735.1 Burkholderiales bacterium | reverse complement strand
GGCCGGGTCAAGCTGGAAATCGGACTCGCCAAGGGAAAAAAACAGCATGACAAGCGAGAGGCCGAAAAGGAAAAGGACTGGAAGCGTGAGCAGCAGAGGTTGCTGCGTCAAAGGACCTGAACCGTCGAGTTTGCGGGGTCATCCCTCTCGACTCTAGCCTCGTGCCGCTCGCCTGACGTTTCATGCCTCACGAATAATTCAAACCCATCACTTGGCGCACGTCGCGAATGGTCTCGTTGGCAAGCTTGCGGGCGCGATCGCAGCCATCGGCGATGATATTGCGTACCAGTGTGGGATCGTCGAGATATGCCTTGGCACGCTCGCGCAACGGCTCCTGTTCCTTGAGCACTGCGTCGATCACCGGCTGCTTGCACTCCAGGCAACCGATGCCGGCACTACGGCAGCCTTTCTGCACCCAGTCCCTGGTGGCTTCGTCGGAATACACCTTGTGGAACTCCCAAACCGGGCATTTGTCCGGATCGCCCGGATCGGACCGGTGCACACGCGCCGGGTCGGTGGGCATGGTGCGGATCTTCCTGGCGACGCTTTCGGCGGTCTCGCGCAGCGTGATAGTGTTGTTGTAGGACTTTGACATCTTCTGCCCGTCCAGCCCCGGCATCTTCGATGCTTCGGTGAGCAGTGTCTGCGGCTCGGACAGGATCATCTTGCCGCCGCCTTCCAGAAATCCGAACAAGCGTTCACGATCGCCCATCGACAGATTGGCGGCCCCTTCCAGAAGCGCCTTGGCAGCCGCCAGTGCTTCCTCGTCTCCCTGCTCCTGGTAGCGGCTACGCAGTTCCCGATAGAGCTTGCCGCGCTTGACCCCGAGTTTCTTGATCGCGGCTTCGGCTTTCTGCTCGAATCCGGGCTCGCGGCCGTAGACGTGATTGAAACGGCGCGCGATTTCGCGGGTGAACTCGATGTGCGGAACCTGGTCTTCGCCAACCGGCACGCGATTGGCACGGTAGATGAGGATATCTGCACTCTGCAGCAGCGGATACCCAAGGAAACCGTATGTGGCAAGGTCCTTGTCGGCCAGCTTCTCCTGCTGATCCTTGTAAGAGGGGACGCGCTCGAGCCACCCGAGCGGCGTGATCATCGACAGCAGCAGATGCAGCTCCGCATGCTCCGGCACCCGCGACTGGATGAACAGCGTCGCCTGCGACGGGTCGACCCCGGCGGCAAGCCAGTCGATCAGCATGTCCCAGACGTTTTGCTCGATCACTTCCGGTGTGGCGTAATGGGTGGTAAGCGCATGCCAGTCGGCGACGAAGAACAGGCACTGGAATTCGTGCTGCAATCTCACCCAGTTCTTCAGCACGCCGTGGTAATGACCGAGATGCAGGCTCCCGGTCGGTCGCATTCCTGAAACTACGCGATCGACAAACATTCTGTTCCTCTAACGAATCCCGAAAATCCCGCCGATATCAAAAACTGCCGCCAGTCCTCCGATAAAGGCGCTGACAAACGGCATCATGACGGCACCGAGCACGCCCAGGAACATCAGTACCAGCAGGATGATCATTCCATAGGGCTCGACCATCGCGAAGCGATAAGCCGCCGCGCGCGGCAGCAGGCTCACCGCGATGCGCCCGCCGTCGAGCGGCGGCAGCGGCAGGAGATTCAAAACCATGAGTACCACGTTGATGATGATGCCGCCGCGCGCCATCAGGATCAGGGGCTCAATGAAATAATTCTGCGGCATGACCTGCGCGAGCTTGATTGCCAGCGCCCATATGATCGCCATCAACAGATTCGCGCCCGGGCCCGCCGCGGCGACCCACAGCATGTCGCGCTTCGGATTGCGCAACCTGCCGAAGTTCACCGGCACAGGCTTGGCCCAGCCGAACGCATACTTGCCGCCGCTCGCGATCAGGATCAGCGCCGGTATCAATATGGTGCCGATCGGGTCGATGTGACGGATCGGGTTGAGCGTGATCCGGCCCGCCTGATACGCGGTAAGATCGCCGAAGTGCCTGGCCGCGTACCCGTGCGCAGCCTCGTGCAGTGTAATCGCGAAAATCCCCGGTATCGCGTACAGCGCGATGAGACGAACAATGCCTTCGAATTCGGTCATGCACTGACCCCGAACGGCGCCGCGCTTCCCTTGCCCTGCCTCACGATCACCGGAGCCTGTTCGGTGAGATCCACCACCGTTGTCGCTTCCACCCCGCAGGGACCGCCGTCAAGGATCAGATCCACCGTGTGCTCGAGGCGGCCGCGGATTTCCTCGCAATCGTTGAGCGGTGTTTCATCGCCCGGAAGAATCAGCGTCGAACTCAGGATCGGTTCGCGCATTTCCTCGAGCAGGGCCCGCACCACGGCGTGATCCGGCACACGCAGACCGATGGTCTTGCGCCGGGGATCGAGCAGGCGTTTCGGCACCTCGCGCGTGGCCTTGAGAATGAAGGTATAGCTTCCCGGTGTCGCCGCCTTGAGGCTGCGGTACTGCGCGTTGTCAACCACCGCGTACTGACCCAGTTCCGACAGATCCCGGCATACCAGGGTGAAATGATGATGCTCGTCGACCTTGCGGATGCGGCGGATGCGCTCCATCGCGGTCTTGTCGCCGATATGACAGCCGAGCGCATAGCAGGAGTCGGTGGGATACACCATCAACCCGCCGTCGCGCACGATTTCCACTGCCCGCCGGATCAGGCGCGGTTGGGGATTGTTCACATGGATGGAAAAATACTGTGCCATGGTCGGGTCAGGGGGCGGACCGCAGCGCTTCCCGGTCCTGCCACAGCCCGCGCGCGCCATGCGGGACGGGCGGAATATCGCCCAGATCGGCAGCTCCTTTCGCCGCCGCGTGAAAGTCGGAGCCCGTGGATAGGCTGAATCCGAAGTGCATTGCCAACCGTAACATTGGCAGAGGGTTGGCGCGAAGCCCGCCGCCGATTTCAAGCGCCTGTCCGCCATTCTGTTTGAATTCGTCGAGCAACGCGTACATCTGCAGCGGCGCAAGACGGTATCGGTCCGGGTGCGCCAGCACGGCGTGGCCGCCCGCGCCACGGATCCATCCGATCGCGTGCCCGAGGGAGACCCACCGATGGGCGACGTAACCGCACGTGCCGGGCGCAAGGTACTTTTTGAACGCGGCCTTGGTGTCGGCGGCGTGGCCCTGCTCCACCAGGAGGCGGGCGAAGTGGCCGCGGCCTATGGCGGCCGCGTCTCCGGCAAGCCGAGAGGCACCAGCGAGACAATCCGGGATACCCGCGGCGCCGAGTTGCTGCGCGATCTGTGCGGCACGAAGCCCGCGCGACATGCGAATCCCTGTTAGAGCGTGGTCGAGCGATGCGTTGCGCGGGTCTATGCCGAGTCCGACCACATGCACGGTTAGGTCGGCCCAGGTGACCGAAACTTCGACTCCCGGCACGAAGCCGATGCCGGCCTCGCGAGCCGCTGCCGCTGCCTCCGGCAACCCGCCGACTTCGTCATGGTCGGTGAGCGCGAGCAAGGTGACCCGGTTGTGAGACGCGCGCTCGATCAGCGCTGCGGGAGTCAACACTCCATCGGAATACGTGGAGTGGCTATGTAAGTCGATGCGCAAGGATTGCACTGCTGGAGGAATAAGCTATGCATCATAACAAAACCCCTCGCCCGAAAAAAAAGCCTTTATTTACCGGAGGTTGTAAACAAATGAAAACGGGAACCCGGAGAATTCGCAGGACCACGGCGATGTGCGGCGCTGCCGGCTTGGCATTGGCGATGACTTGCCTGCCGCTTGCCGGTGCAGAACCGGCTTGCGAATCGCACAGCACCGCCAGGCGCGTGGCGGTGCTCGAGTTGTACACCTCCGAAGGCTGCA
>JBOIFZ010000269.1:0-3439 GCA_050741735.1 Burkholderiales bacterium | reverse complement strand
GTGCTGCTCACTTTGGTTCCGCACAATGACCCGATGCGGGCGGAAGTGTGGGTCACCAATCTGGATGCAGGCTTCGTGCGGCCCAGGCAGCCGGTGAAATTGAAATTCGCGAGCTATCCTTTCCAGATATACGGCATGGTGGAAGGAGAAATATTGCAGGTCAGCCCGGATGCGAGCGAGGCGCCGCCGGCGAAATCCGATAAGAACAATCCGAGTGGCGACAACTCAGTGCAGGGCGGTTTTCGCACAATCGTGTCGCTGAAAGCTCCGTATCTCGAGCGGGACGGCGCAAAATACCAGCTGGGCCCGGGCATGCAGGTTTCCGCCGAAATCAATCTCGGCAGCCGCACCGTCCTCGAGTATCTGCTTTCGCCTATCCAAAAAACCATGCACGAGGCGGGACGCGAGCGCTAATAATGTTGACGTTTACGGCGCACGTAATTACAATGTTATTACATCACTTAAGGAATAGACCGTGAAAACTGAAATCGTCCGCATCGGTAATTCTCAGGGCATACGTTTACCTAAAACGGTTTTGCAGCAAAGCGGTATCTCTGGCGCCGTTGAACTGGAAATCGCGGGTGACCGGCTGATAATTTATCCGGTGAAAGCCCGGCGCGCCGGGTGGGCCAAGGCTTTCAGCAAAATGCATGGGCACGGGGAAGATAAGCTGATTGACCGGTCGGATGCTATCGTTAATCAGTGGGATGACACTGATTGGCGATGGTAGCTTCCAGATTTGAAGTATACCTGGTGAGCCTGGATCCAACCCAAGGCCGTGAAATCCGCAAGACTCGTCCCTGCGTTGTCATTTCACCAGACGAAATGAATCACCATATCGACACGGTGATTGTTGCGCCAATGACGACCAAAGGGAACCGCTATCCGACGCGTGTTTCGCTTACTTTTCAGAAAAAGCGCGGACAAATCGTGTTGGACCAAATCCGTGCGGTGGATAAAACGCGGTTATTAAAACGTCTGGGTAAACTCGACAAGGTTACCGAGAGCCGGACTTTGGCGGTTTTGCAAGAAATGTTTTCACCCTAGCGCTAGGCTGCGCGGAGCGCCTCAACGATGTTCATGCGCGCGCAGCATAAAGCGGGCTCTGTATCGCTAAAAGCGCCTTATCTCGAGCGGGACGGCGCAAAATACCAGCTGGGCCCGGGCATGCAGGTTTCCGCCGAAATCAATCTCGGCAGCCGCACCGTTCTCGAATACCTACTTTCGCCCATCCAAAAAACCATGCACGAAGCGGGTAGGGTGCGCTAAGCCACCCTCTAAATCCCATTATCAAGTCTGATTGCGTTGCATTCCCACGAAGGCGCGCCCGGTGGCCTGCAAGTAAGTAGATCACTGCACCAAGCCAGCCTTGCGCAATCCTTCGACGAACTGGTCAAGGGGCGCGCGGTTCCTGTAGGGAAGAATCCGCAGCGTGTGTTCAGGCGTGTACTTTGGATTGATTTCCATCAGCTCCCGCCATATCTGGCGGGCCTCCTCATGGCGGCCAACGTGGCCGAAGAGCGAGGCCAAGTAGGCGCTCGTGACGTCGGATTGCGGCATGTAGATCAGGCGGCGCTTGAACATCGCCTCGGCCTCCTCGTAGCGATTTAGTGCGAACTGCGCCCGACCGCAGGCGTGCATCCATATGTCGGACTGCGGGTCAAGCCGGAGCGCCCGCTCAAAGGACTTGATGGCCTCTTCATGTTTTCCGGAGAAATGCATTGAGTTTCCGAGGACTCCATGGGCTATGGCCAGATTGGGATCGAGTTCGATCGCCCGGCGTGCGGCGCTCTCCGCTTCATCCAGTTTTCGGAGCCACGTCAGGGAAATCGCCAGCGCGTAGTGCGAAGCCGGGTCGTTTTCATCTGCCCCGCACGCCTTGCGTGCCAACACCAAAGCTTGCTCGAGATTGTCTGCCGTAGAATTGTTCCAACCATTGACGTAATCGGTGTAGTAGACGATGGCCAGACTCGCATAGGCCGGCGCCAGCCCTGGGTCGATCGCGATGGCCCGCTCCAGCATGGCACGAGCCTCGACATTCGATTCCGCCTTGAATTGGAGAATGCAGCTCCTGGCGCGGATTAGGCAGTCGTAGGCTTCAGTATTTACTTTGCCGCGGTTCCGCCGGCGCTCTTGCTCGCCCCCGGTGAGGCTCACCTTGAGCGCGTCGACAATTCTGCGCGTCACCTCGTCCTGCACCACGAAGATGTCCGCTAGGTCCCGGTCAAAGCGCTCGGCCCAGACATGCCCGCCGGTCTCTGCATCGATCAGCTGCGCGGTAATCCGCACGCGCTGCCCGGCCTTGCGCACGCTGCCTTCCAGCACGTGCCTCACGCCGAGCCTGCGCCCGACTTCCTTGATGTCGACGGCCTGGTTCTTGAATACGAACGACGAATTGCGCGCGATCACAAACAGCCCGGAAACGCACGCCATGTCAGTAATGATGTCTTCCGTAATGCCGTCGGCGAAATACTCCTGTTCCGGGTCGCCGGAAATATTGGCGAATGGCAGCACCGCGATCGAGGGCTTGTCGGGGAGCGACAGGTCGAATTCGCCAACGGCGGCGGAAGCTTTCGCGGTTGCATTGCCCTCTGCACGCACCGCGAATGCACGTACCGGATGAGGGATGTTCTTCACCTGCTGCTCGCCCTGGTCGGCAAAGCTCGCCGTCACCTTGCCGCGGACCGCGTTGTGAACGGAATCCGAGATCGTCAAGCCACCGGGCTCGGCCAAGCCTTCCAGCCGCGCGGCGATGTTCACGCCGTCGCCGTAGATCGTGCCGTCATTCTTCTCGATAACGTCGCCAAGGTGCACGCCGATTCGAAAGCGCATGCGGCGGTCTTCGGGCACCGTGCTTGAGGAAACACTGAGTTCCTGCTGAACAGCAAGCGCTGCCGAAACGGCGCCGGTGGCGGTTTCGAATACGGCCAGCACCGAGTCACCGGCCATGTCGATGACGCGGCCCTGGCTGGATTCAATCCGGGAGCGGAATACCTTGCGCGCGGCATCGAGCGCTGCCACCGTCCCACGCTCGTCCGCGGCCATCAGGCGCGAATAGCCGGCCACGTCCGCTGCCAATATCGCGGCAAGGCGCTGCTTCAGGCCTGATTCGCTCAATGCCCCTTCCTCCCGGGAAGATCGATGCGTCGAATCCTACCCTACCGGGTCAGGGGATTGAGGTGCGTAACACCAGCGAAGCGGCGGAAGTCGTTGTCGGCGGACGCGATGCTGCAGCCGTGTTCGATCGCGAGCGCCGCCAAGTGTGCATCCGAAGTGAGATTTCCCGCCGCGCCGCTCGCCTTCAGAAGACTCTGCAGGATCGGCCAGTGCTGCTCGCCCGGACCGACCGGCTTGACGAAGGGCTGGCGCAGCCAGCCATCCACCTAGCGAATCGCAGCCTCGGCGGCCAGGGGCTTGCGCATGACGGACGGATGGGTGG
>JBOIFZ010000268.1:0-5864 GCA_050741735.1 Burkholderiales bacterium | reverse complement strand
GAGATGCCGCCGGGCCGAACGCTGGTGGTGACCAAACTGTTGTCCGAAACGCGCAGGGACGAGGTGCTCCGGCGGGTGCGCGGCGCCTGTCTATCGGGTAGGCAGGCCTACTGGGTGTGCCCGCTGATCGATGAAAGCGAGGCGCTGCAGTTGCAGACGGCAATCGATACTTATGACGGCCTGCGGCAGGCTTTCCCGGACCTCAAGGTCGGACTGGTGCACGGGCGGCTGCCGAACCAGGAGAAAGCGGCGGTGATGGCGGCCTTCCAGGCCAACCAGATCCAGTTGCTGGTCGCGACCACGGTGATCGAGGTCGGCGTGGACGTGCCCAATGCGTCGCTGATGGTGATCGAGCATGCCGAGCGCATGGGCTTGTCGCAGCTCCATCAGTTGCGCGGCCGGGTGGGCCGCGGTGCCGAGTCCAGCGTCTGCATCCTGCTGTACCAGAACCCGCTCTCGGACAATGCGCGCGAGCGGCTGCGCATCATCTACGAGAATGCCGACGGCTTCGAGATCGCGCGCCACGATCTGCGCCTGCGAGGCCCTGGGGAGTTGCTGGGCGCGCGCCAGAGCGGCGCGCCGATGCTGCGCTTCGCCGACCTGGAAAAGGATCTCGATCTTCTGGAAGCGGCGCGCAATGTCGCGCCGCAGTTGCTGCGAGACCATGCCGGAAGCGCCGAACGCCATCTCGAGCGCTGGCTGGGCGGCCGTCAGGAATTTCTGAAGGTCTGACAACGTCCGCCCTGTTTGGGCGCGCGCTGACGCGGGTGCTATCATCCCGGGCATCTTGAAGGCCCGCCTTCCGACCGCATAAACATCAATAATGGACTTCGTTTCTTGGCGGCCGATTGAGGCCGTGGTCACGCTGGCGGTGATCTGGATCGGGCTGGGTGTGATTGGGCTGGCATTGATGCGCACCCCGCGGCTCATCACCGGGGCCGCGTTTCCTGTCGGGGCGCTGGTGTCGCTTGCGCTTGCGGCGACCGGACTGTGGGCAATCGGCGCGCCGCCCAGCGCGGCGATTCTGCCGGCGGGCCTGCCCGACCTGCCGTTCCACGTTCGCATCGATGCGCTGTCCGGGTTTTTCCTGCTGCTGTTGGGCGGGGTCTCGTTCGGTATTTCGCTGTTCGCCGCCGGCTACTTTCGCGACACCGAGGGCAAGGCACTCGGGCTGCTGAGCCTGCAGTATCACGTGTTCCTCGCCAGCATGGCCTTCGTGCTGATCGCCGATGACGCCTACCTGTTCATGGTCACCTGGGAGTCGATGGCGCTCTCCTCGTATTTCCTCGTCACCACCGAACACCATCAGGAGCAGAACCGCAAGGCCGGCTTCATCTATCTGCTGGTCGCGCATATCGGCGCGCTCGGCATCCTGTTGTGCTTTGGCGTACTTCATGGCGGCCACGGCGACTACACGTTCGAGACGCTGCGCGCGGCGGACCTGAACGGCGTTTGGGCCACGGCGGCGTTCCTGCTCGCATTTTTCGGCTTCGGCGCCAAGGCTGGCATGCTGCCGCTGCACGTATGGCTGCCGGAAGCGCATCCGGCGGCGCCATCGCCGGTGTCCGCCTTGATGAGCGGCGTGATGCTCAAGACCGCGATCTACGGCATGGTGCGCGTTATCTACGATCTCATCGGCGGCATCCGCTGGGAGTGGGGTCTCACCGTGCTGCTGTTCGGCGCCGCCACCTCGCTGTTCGGCGTGCTGTTCGCGCTGATGCAGCACGATTTGAAACGCCTGCTCGCCTACCATTCGGTCGAGAATATCGGCATCATCCTGATCGGTATCGGGCTGTCTATGGTATTTATCGGCAGCGGCCACCCGGTTGCCGGCGTGCTCGGGCTGATCGCGGGGCTTTATCACACGCTCAATCACGCGGTTTTCAAGGGACTGCTGTTCCTCGGCGCCGGCTCGATCCTGAAGTCGACAGGGTTGAGGAACCTGAACGAGATGGGCGGGCTGATCCGCTACATGCCGCACACCGGGCTCTATTTCCTGGTCGGCGCGCTGGCGATCTCGGCGTTGCCGCCGTTGAACGGCTTCGTGTCCGAGTGGCTCACCTTTCAGGCTTCGCTGCAGGCGCCGCTGCTGGAAAGCAGCGTGGTGAGGAGTCTGGTGCCGATCGTCGCCGCAGTGCTCGCGCTCTCCGGGGCGCTGACCGGCATGTGCTTCGTCAAGGTCTACGGCATCGCCTTCCTCGGCCAGCACCGTCACGAGTTCGCGGAGCAACCGCGCGAGGCGAGCGGCTGGGAGCGCGCGGGCATGCTGTGGCTCACCCTCGCCTGCTTCGCGCTCGGGCTGTTTCCGGTGTTCGTGATCGGCGAGCTCGACAAAGTCAGCCTCGCCCTGATCAAGACCGGCCTGAGCGAGGAGACGATTTCCGCGGGCTGGCTGTGGTTGGTGCCGACCTCCAGCGCGCAGGCAAGCTACAGCCCGGTCGTTTTCCTGCTGGTGATCGCGGCGGTGTTCGGATTGACTTTCCTCGCGGTGCGCCACGTCTATCATGGGCGGTTGCGCCGCGCCGATCCGTGGGATTGCGGTTTCCCGGCGCAGACGTCGCGCATGCAGGACAGCGCGGATGCGTTCGGCCAGCCGATCCGCCAGATTTTTGCGCCGGTCTACCTGATCCACCGTGAAATTCCGCGGGCGGACGATCCGCAGCCGGTGTTCAGGCAGTCGGTGGAGGACCGGCACTGGTACTCGATGTATCTGCCGATCGCGCGTTTCACAGATTTCCTGTCCGGCCACGTCGGCAGGCTGCAGCAGGGGCGCATCTCGGTGTACCTGCTCTTCAGTTTCCTGACGTTGACCGCGTTGCTGGTATTCGCTCAATGAGCATGACCAGCGGAATCATTTTTCAGGTGCTGCAGTCAGTGCTGGTGGTGCTGATCGCGCCGCTCATGCTGGGCTGGGTCAACCAGTGCCGTGCCTGGCTGCAGAACAAGAGCGGCGCGGGAATCTGGCAGCCGTACAAGATGCTGCACAAATTGTTCCACAAGGATGCGGTGCTCGCGCACACCGCCTCGCCATTGTTCCGCGCCACGCCTTACATCCTGTTTGGATGCATGTGGCTCGCGGTCGGCATTGTGCCGGTGCTGGCGACGTCGCTGCCGTTTGCACCGGCTGCGGACGTGATCGCGCTGGTCGGGCTGTTCGCGCTGGCGCGCGTATTTATTTCGCTTGCTGGCATGGACGTTGGCACCTCGTTCGGCACGCTCGGCGCGCGCCGCGAGATGATGATCGGCTTCCTGGCCGAGCCGGCGATGCTGATGACGCTGTTTACCGCCTCGCTTATCAGCCACTCCACTTCACTGGTGACCATCGTCGAGACGCTGGGCCAGCGCGAGTTTGTGATTTATCCGAGCATGGCGTTCGCGGCGGTCGCTTTTGTGATGGTGCTGCTGGCGGAAAACGCGCGCATACCGATCGACAACCCGTCCACGCACCTCGAGCTCACAATGATCCACGAGGCGATGATCCTCGAATACTCGGCGCGCCATCTGGCGCTGATCGAATGGGCGGCGAGCCTCAAGCTCACCGCCTATGTCGCGATCGGCATCGCCATATTCGTGCCCTGGGGCATCGCCGGAGCCGGCGACTGGATTGGGTTGCCCATCGCACTGGTCGCGCTGGTGTTGAAGCTGCTCGGCGCCGGTGCCGGGCTTGCATTGCTCGAGACGGTGTCGGCCAAAATGCGCATCTTCCGTGCGCCCGAATTTCTCGGCACCGCCTTCATGCTTGCCACGCTCGGCATGCTTATCCATTTCCTGCTCGAACGATAGTTAAAGCTTTGCCGTCAAGGACGCAAAGGATTCTTTTCAATACCTTCCCTTCAATACCCCCTTGAGGGGTGCGCTTGACGGGTGCCCTTGAGGGGTGCGCAAAGGACAACGAAATTAAAGTTTTGAATTTTTAGTGTTAAGTTTTGAGTGATTAATGCTTCCAGCTGATTCACGGGGTAGGGCCGTTTACTCAACACTCAACATTCAACACTCAACATTAAGTCCAAATGAATCTGCCGTTCCACGTGCAATTGATCAACCTGTTCGCGGCATTGCTGCTGCTGCTCGCGTTCGCGTTGCTCACGCAGCGGCGCATTCTGTCGCTGATCAACCTGTTTGCTGCGCAGGGCTTCGTGTTGGTTCTCTCCACGCTGGTGGTCGCCTACTCGACGCACCAGAGTCATTTGTATTACTCCGCAATTCTGACGCTGGTCCTCAAGGTGCTGCTGCTGCCGTGGATCATGCACCGCCTGATCCGCGCGTTGAACGTGCGCTGGGACGTCGAGACGCTGATCAACATGCCGGCAACGATGCTTATCGGCATCGCGCTGGTGATCTTCGCATTTAATTTGGCTACCCCGATCTCGCAGTTCGCCGGCACCATCACCAAGAGCACGCTCGGTATCGCCACCGCTTGCATTCTGCTTGCATTCCTGATGATGATCACCCGACGCAAGGCGGTCTCGCAGGTGATCGGCTTCCTGGCGATGGAAAACGGTCTGTTCTTCGCGGCGACTTCCGCCACTTATGGCATGCCGATGGTGGTGGAGCTGGGAATCGCGCTCGACGTGCTGGTCGGCACGCTGATCTTCGGCGTGTTCTTCTTCCACATCCGCGAGACCTTTGAAAGCCTCGACATCCATCACCTGGAGAAGCTCAAGGAACGCTGATGGAGCTTCTGCTGGTATTGGGCGTACCGTTTGCCGGTGGCATCGTGCTCGGATTCTGGGGGCATCGCAATTTCGCACCCGAGCTCAACTCCGGCATGAGCCTGCTTACCTTCGTGGCGGCGGCGATTCTCACCGCGCGCATCATCACCGGCGGGCCGATGCTGGTGTGGAATGAGAATTTCTTCGTCGACTCGTTCAACGTGTTCCTGGTGGCGTTGACGGCGTTCGTCGCGTTCACGACTTCGCTCTTCAGCCGCCCATACATGCGCATCGAATTGAACCACGGCAGGCTGTCGCCAAACCGGCTGCGGCTTTATCACAGCATGTACCAGATGTTCAGTTTCACCATGCTGCTCGCGCTGCTCACCAACAATGTCGGCATCCTGTGGGTGGCGATGGAAGCGGCCACGCTCACCACTGTTCTGCTGGTGAGCCTGTACCGCACGCCGGCGAGTCTGGAGGCGGCGTGGAAGTACTTCATTTTGTGCGGCGTGGGGCTTGCGCAGGCGCTGTTCGGCACCATACTGCTGTATTTCGCCGCCGAGAAAGTGCTGGGGCCGGGCGGTACCGCGCTGCTGTGGACGCATTTGAACGCGGTGAAAGGCGATCTCGAGCCTACCGTACTGGGGCTCGCATTCGTGTTCCTGCTGGTTGGTTACGGCACCAAGGTGGGGCTGGTTCCATTGCACAACTGGTTGCCGGATGCCCACGCCGAAGGTCCGACGCCGATCTCGGCAGTGCTGTCGGGGCTGTTGCTCAACGTCGCGCTGTATGCAGTGGTGCGTTCCAAGGTGCTGGTCGAAGGCGCGCTCGGCACCCATTTCGCCGGCAACCTGATGATGGGCTTCGGCCTGCTGTCGGTGGTGGTGGCCGCGTTCCTGCTGTCGCGCCAGAAGGACGTCAAGCGACTGTTCGCCTATTCCTCGGTCGAGCACATGGGGCTGATGACTTTTGCTTTTGGCATGGGCGGCGCGCTCGCCACCTTTGCGGCGCTGCTGCACATGACGGTGCACTCTCTGACGAAGTCGGCGATTTTCTTTGCTGCCGGCCACGCCGCGCAGAAGTCCGGCACGCAGATCATGGACAATATCCGCGGCTTGATAGACAGTAATCCGACGATCGGCTGGGGATTGATGCTCGGCAGCCTCGCCATCCTTGGCATGCCGCCGTTCGGCGTGTTCGCCAGCGAAT
>JBOIFZ010000267.1:0-1888 GCA_050741735.1 Burkholderiales bacterium | reverse complement strand
CGGGCGGCATTCATCCCGCTCTCGATCAGTTGATCCAGCACTTCGGGGGTGTCGCTCGCCGGCCCGATCGTGCAGATGATTTTGGCTTTGCGCATCTTGCCCTTGACCAATGACGAATGACCGTTGACCGCTGACCGTTGACCGCTCTACTGCGGCATTCTAACAAAGGAGGGGCGCTGCCGCAAAGCATCAAAAAAGGTGGGCCAGGATCATTGACCTCTCGAACCACTGCGTGATAGATTGCGCCGCCTTTTCAGTACAAGGCTCTCAGCTCTCGGCTCTCAGCTATTAGCTATCAGCCAATGAAAACCACCAAATCGCAGAAGCTCTTTGCTGAAGCCCAGCGGTATATTCCCGGCGGCGTGAACAGCCCGGTGCGGGCTTTCAAATCGGTCGGCGGGCAGCCGTTGTTCATTGCGCGCGCGAAGGGCTCCCGTCTCTACGACGTGGATGGGAACAGCTTCATTGACTATGTCCTGTCCTGGGGACCGATGATCCTGGGCCACGCCCCCGCGCCGGTGATCAAGGCCATCGCCCGCGCCGCGTCCGCCGGCACCAGCGACGGTGCGCCGACCGAGCAGGAGGTCCGCCTGGCTCGGCTCATCGCGGAGGCCGTGCCCTCGATCGAGCAAGTCCGGTTGGTGAGCTCCGGCACCGAAGCCGTCATGAGCGCCATTCGCGTGGCTCGCGCCTACACCCAGCGCGACACGATCCTCAAGTTTGAAGGGTGCTACCACGGACACAGCGACTATCTGCTGGCGAAGGCCGGCTCGGGGCTGGCCACGCTCGGCCTCCCCGACTGCCCGGGCGTACCGGCCGACTTCACGCGGCACACGCTGACCGCGCCCTACAACGATCTCACCACGGTGCAACGCCTCATCGAGACGCACCATCAGGACCTGGCCTGCGTCATCGTCGAACCAATCGCGGGCAACATGGGGGTCGTGCCGCCCGGGAGCGATTTCTTGCCCACGCTCCGGGAGCTGACGCGCGCGCATGAAATCCTTTTGATCTTTGATGAAGTCATCACCGGCTTCCGCGTCCATTATGGCGGGGCCCAGGCCCTCTACGGGGTGACGCCGGACCTGACCTGTCTGGGAAAGATTATCGGCGGCGGGCTACCGGTCGGCGCCTACGGCGGGCCGATGGAGATCATGCGATGGGTGTCGCCGGCAGGGCCGGTCTATCAGGCCGGCACGCTCTCCGGCAACCCCCTGGCGGTGACAGCGGGCATCGAAACTCTGACTCGGCTGAAGACGCCGGGTGTCTATAAGAAGCTCGAGGAACAGTCGGCCGCGCTGGCGGAGGGGCTGGGCACCGCTGCGAAGAAGGCCGGCGTCCCGCTGACCCAGACACGCGTGGGCTCCATGCTGGGGGCATTTTTTACGGCAGAGCCCGTGGTGGACTACGCGTCAGCGAAGCGGTCAAATACTGAAGCCTATGCGAAGTTTTTTCACCGCATGCTCGCGAAGGGCACCTACTTCGCACCCTCGCAGTTCGAGGCCGCCTTCCTCTCCACCGCCCATAGCGCGCAGGACATCGAGGACACCATTCGCGCCGCACGTTCGGCCTTCAAAGGCCTCTAAACTGTCACCCTGAACGAAGGGAAGGGTCTCAATTGACCATCAAAAGTCGATACGCTTCAGCATCCTGCTGAAGCGTATCCAGACCGATACATGGCCGCATCCATTCAGATACAGTTTCGTTCTCTTTCGGATCGTCTTCCGCGCTTCACGAGCGACGCTTCACCTATTTTAGGCCTGCCTATTCCTCGTCCTCGTCCTCCTTATCCAGCGCTTCCTGCCGCGCCTGTTCTTCCATGGCATTGTGGATCAGCATCCGCAGGAACATCGAGATCAAGGATCCCTTCTCCAAGCTTCCGCCTGGT
>JBOIFZ010000266.1:0-1533 GCA_050741735.1 Burkholderiales bacterium | reverse complement strand
CGCGCCGTTCCGCTTCCTCGACCAGCGAAAGCGACTGAACGGACATGACCAACTTGCGCACTTCAGACGCCGGACGGAACCACACGGGCATCAGCTCGGTTCCAGCCTTGCCGGATTCGGCAATGCACTCATGGAGCAGGCGCCGGTACTCGGCTGCATCGCGCCAGACGCCGCTCTGCAACAGATTCTCGCGCAGACGCGCAGCGTACGAGGGAGAGAGGAGATAGACGATCCAACCGATAGCGGCGCCTATCGAGTGAATCCAGGACAGCGGCACTCTGGCAAGCAGCCGCATCAAACCTATGAGCATGAACTTATTCGGTTTTTCGCTTTGTTCTTTTGGCGCGTTTTTGCTATCCTGACCAACTTCCCGGATCGAATGCAAGGCTTACGAATGAGCGACTTCCTGTTTACGTCCGAGTCGGTATCAGAAGGTCATCCCGATAAAGTAGCCGACCAGATTTCCGATGCAGTTCTGGATGCCATCTTAACCCAGGACAAGTATGCCCGCGTTGCGGCGGAGACGCTGGTCAATACCGGTCTGGTGGTGATGGCCGGCGAGGTCACCACCAATGCCGTGGTGGATTTCCAGCAGGTTGCGCGCGACACCATCAAGCGCATCGGCTACGACAACACCGACTACGGCATCGACTACAAGGGTTGCGCGGTGCTGGTGGCGTACGACAAACAGAGCCCCGACATCAAGCAGGGCGTCGACAAGGCGCACGACGATCCGCTCAACCAGGGCGCCGGCGACCAGGGCCTGATGTTCGGGTACGCCTGCGACGAAACCCCGGTGCTGATGCCTCTGGCGATCCATCTTGCGCACCGCCTGGTGGAGCGCCAGTCGGAGTTGCGCCGCGACGGCCGTCTGCCGTGGCTGCGTCCGGACGCCAAGTCTCAGGTGACAATCCGCTACATGAACGGCAAGCCCGACTCGATCGATACCGTCGTGCTGTCGACGCAGCATTCCCCCGACGTTTCGCTCGAGGAAATCCGCGAAGCAGTGGTGGAAAACATCATCAAGCCGGTGCTGCCCAGGAATCTGGTCAAGGGCAAGATCAATTATCTGGTGAACCCGACCGGCCGCTTCGTGGTCGGTGGACCGCAGGGGGATTGCGGCCTCACCGGACGCAAGATCATTGTGGATACCTATGGTGGTGCCGCTCACCACGGCGGCGGAGCTTTTTCCGGCAAGGATCCTTCCAAGGTCGACCGCTCGGCGGCCTATGCGGCGCGTTACGTCGCCAAGAACATCGTCGCGGCAGGGCTGGCGAGCAAATGCGAAGTTCAGGTGTCCTACGCGATCGGCGTCGCGAAACCTACCAGCGTGATGGTCACCACCTTCGGCACCGGAAAGATTTCCGACGAGAAGATCGGCCAATTGATCGCCAAGCATTTCGACCTGCGGCCGAGAGCGATCATCCAGATGCTCGATCTGCTGCGCCCGATCTACGAAAAGACCGCCGCCTACGGCCACTTTGGCCGCGACGAGCCGGAGTTCACTTGGGAGAATCTGGACAAGGTCGAAGC
>JBOIFZ010000265.1:0-3303 GCA_050741735.1 Burkholderiales bacterium | reverse complement strand
CGGCAATGCGCTTCCAGTCCGCATAGCCGCCGGGATTCTTGCTCCAGCGCCCCGCTCCCTCGGCGGCAATGTAGTCGGTGATGACGTTGTCCAGGAACACCCGGTCGTGACTTACCAACAGCACGGTGCCGCGGTAGTCCTGCAACAGGTTCTCCAGCAGTTCCAGCGTATCGATGTCGAGGTCGTTGGTCGGCTCGTCGAGCACCAGCAGATTCGCCGGCTGGCTGAAAAGCCGCGCCAGCAGCAGGCGGTTGCGCTCGCCGCCGGAGAGCGCCTTGACCGGGGCGCGGGCGCGCTCCGGGAGAAACAGAAAATCGCCCAGGTAGGTCATCACGTGCCGCCGCGCGCCGCCGATTTCAACGTAGTCCGATCCCGGTGCGATGGTCTGCGCAACGGTGGCCTCTTCGTCGAGCCGGGTGCGGAACTGGTCATAGTAGGCCACACTCAGGCGGCTGCCGCGGCGGACTTTCCCCTCGTCCGGCGCGATCTCGCCCAGGATCAGTTTGATCAGCGTCGTCTTGCCGATGCCGTTCGGTCCGATCAGTCCGACCTTGTCGCCGCGCAGGATGCGGCAGGAGAAATCCTCGACCACGGAACGACCGTCGTAACGCTTGGTGACATGCTCGAGTTCGGCCACCAGTTGACCGGAGCGCTCGCCCTCGGCGACCGCCATGGTCACCTGGCCCTGGCGATTGCGTCGCGCCGCGCGCTCTTCGCGCAACCGTTCGAGACGGCGCACCCGGCCTTCATTGCGGGTGCGGCGCGCCTCGATGCCTTTGCGGATCCACACTTCTTCCTGCGCCAGCAGCTTGTCGAATTTCGCATTGCTCACTGCCTCGGCCGCCAGTTGCCCGGCCTTGCGCCGCTCGTAATCGGCGAAACTGCCGGGATAGGCCGCGAGCCGGCCGCGGTCAAGTTCGATGATGCCGGTGACCACGCGGTCCAGGAATGCACGATCATGCGTGACCACCAGCAACGCACCCGCGAATGCGATCAGTGTTTCTTCCAGCCACTCGATCGAATCCAGGTCGAGATGGTTGGTGGGCTCATCGAGCACCAGCAGTTCCGGATCGGCGACCAGCGCGCGTGCCAGCGCCACGCGTTTGCGCGTGCCGCCGGAAAGGGTTTCGACGCGGGCATCCGGCGGCAAGCCGAGACGCGACAACACCGACTCCACCCGGCTTTGCATGTTCCAGCCATCGCGCCGCTCAAGCGCCTCCTGCGCCGACTGCATGGCGGACATGGCCGTTTCGTCGTGGGACGAGCGTTCGAGCACGTGCGCCGCCGACTGATACGAAGCGAGCAGGTCGGCGAGCCCGCCCAACCCCGCGACCGTGGCTTCATACACGGTGTGGCCGGGTTCGAGCACCGGCTCCTGCGCAACGAAGCCGATGCACAGCCCCGGCCGCCGCCATACCCGGCCGTCGTCGGGCGCAGCCAGCCCGGCGAGAATTTTCAGCAGGCTCGACTTGCCGGCGCCGTTGCGGCCGATCAGGCCGATGCGGCTGCCCGGCTCGATCACCAGATCAGCGTGGTCCAGCAACGGCACATGACCATAGGCGAGCGAGACGTTTTCGAACGTTGCTATCGGCATACGGTGTTTATCTTAGCGGTTACTGCGAAAAGAACTTCTCACCACGAAGGCACGAAGGACACGAAGACACACGAAGAAATGCGAGAGCATGAAATTTTCTATAGGTATTCTGTTTAAATTTTTGGTTCATCCGACTTTTGTGTGGGTCGAATTCCGTATGACGCCGTGTTCTACAACGTTGTCAGCGTATTGAGTCTTCCCTCATCCCCAACCCTTCTCCCGGAGGGAGAAGGGAGCGGTTGCCCTCTCCCCTCGGGAGAGGGTCGCGCGGAGCGCGGGGTGAGGGGGATCTCGCGCACGCTTACATTACCCACGAAAAAGTCAGATGGACCAAATTTTTACTGTTTGCGTCTTTGAGACAGCGTCCGGACCCATGGCTTCCGCATGGTTCGTGCGTGGGATCGTGGCAATCGTCTAAGCAATTGGATCCTTCCGTCTCTTGTTTTTCTTCGTGTGTCTTCGTGTTCTTCGTGCCTTCGTGGTGAGATTTTCAGTCTTTGGCTTTTTGTCGGATCGGCCAGGCCCAACCGCGCAGCAACAGCACCGCGACTGCGGCAATGGCGGCGGCCAGGAAGAAAGCCATCGCCGCGCTCTGGAATTGCCAGACGGCGCCGAACAGCAGGCCCGCCGGGATCGCCGCAAGTCCGAGCATCAGGTAATACCAGCCGAACGCGGTGCCCTGCTCCGCAGGCGCGGCAAAGTCACTGATCAGCGCCTTCTCGGCGCCCTCGCCCAGTCCAAAGAACAAACCATAGACGATGGTCACGGTCCACAACCCGATGCCGGAATCCACTTTGCCGAACAGCAGAAAACAGGCGGCGAACGCGGTCCATGAGAGCAGCATCAGCGGCCCTCTTCCCACGCTGTCGGCAAGCCTGCCGCCCGCCGTCGAAGTCAGAGCCTTGGCCAGGTTGAGCACGGCCCAAAGCAACAGCAACTCGACCGTGCCGGTCCCCATCTGGTAACCGAGCAGAACGATGAACGTCTCCGAGGCGCGCGCCAACGTGAACAACGCCAGCACCAGCAGATAACGCCGCATGCCGCGAGACAGCGCACCCCAGCGCAGCGGCGCCAGCGCGCGCGGCACGGCTGCCGGCGCAGCCGGTGGTTCGCGAACGCCGAACGCAATCAGCGCCACGGCGAGAAATCCCGGTATCGCGGAAAGCAGGATCACCTGCGCAAGCGGCAGCCCGGACCATGCCAGCACCGCGGCGGCGACAAGGCTGCCGCCCACCGCGCCGGAATTGTCGAGCGCGCGATGGAAACCGTAGGCATAACCCTTGATGTCCGCGAGCGTAGCATCGGCCACCAGCGCATCGCGCGGCGCGCTGCGCAGCCCCTTGCCGACCCGATCCAGGCTGCGCAACAGCAGCACCGACGCCCACGAACCGGCGAACGCAAGCAGCGGCCGGGCGATGTTCGACAACGCATAACCCGCCAGCGTCAACGCTTTGCGCCGTCCTCCCGAGCGGTCGGAGTGACGCCCGGACCAGAGCTTGAGAAAGCTCGCCACCGCATCGGCAACGCCCTCGATCAGCCCCAATGCGATCGGGCCGGCACCCAGAACGCCGGCGAGCAGGATCGGGATCAGCGGCACGATCATTTCGGAGGCGAGATCGTTGAACAGGCTGACGAAGCCGAGCACGATCACGGTACGGGGAAGGCGGGAATTCAAATTAAGGTCCGAGGGCCGAGGTACGAGGGCCGAG
>JBOIFZ010000264.1:0-11567 GCA_050741735.1 Burkholderiales bacterium | reverse complement strand
GCAGCCAGTAAAAGTCCACGCCCGTCTCCTCAGTTGCGGTCCGGCTGGCAGTGATCCAGCACCAGTTGCACCGAGCGCATGCCGTTGAACTCGTTGACCTGCACACGGTAAACCGCGGATATGTGCGAGGGAAGGGGTGCGTCGCGGCCGAATACGATTGCGTTGAACGCCGGTTCGGCCGGTTTGCGGCGCAGACGCAACTTCAGGTGCCGGCCACCGACGATTTTCTGATCCGTCACCTCGAAATCGTCGAAGAACGACGGGGGTGCAAAGCCCTGGCCCCAGACCTGCGCGGCGAGCAACTCCGCAAACGGCAGGCTGACGTCCTCCGGTTCCAGCCCGCCATCGGTTTCGATCACGCGCTCGAGGTCGGCAGGCGTCAGCAGTTCGCGTACGGTCAGTTCGAACGCATTCTCGAATGCGGCCATGTCGGCGCTGCGCACCGTAAGCCCTGCCGCGGCGGCGTGGCCGCCGAAGTGCAGGATCAGGCCGGGATGGCGTTTGGACACCAGATCGAGCGCATCGCGCAGGTGCAGGCCCGGTATCGAGCGGCCCGAACCTTTCGCCTTGCCGTCGCCGCCGGGCGCGAACGCGATCACCGGCCGATTGAAGCGTTCACGCAGGCGCGCGGCCAGGATCCCGACCACGCCCTGATGCCAGCTCTCGTCGTACAGGCTCAGGCTGTAGGAGTCCGCGGGTGTGATGCGCTCCATCAGCGCCAGCGCGGTTTCCTGCATCCCGGCTTCGATGTCGCGGCGCTCGCGGTTGAGCGCATCGAGCTGTGCCGCCAGTTCGGCGGCGCGGCCGCTATCGCGCGCCAGCAGGCACTCGATGCCGACGCTCATGTCAGTGAGTCTGCCGGCGGCGTTGAGCCGTGGTCCGAGGACGAAACCGAGATCGTAAGCCGAGACGCGCGCCGGATCACGGCCGGCCACCCGCAATAAAGCGGTGATGCCGCGGCGGGCGCGGCCGGCGCGGATGCGCTTCAGGCCCTGGTCCACCAGGATGCGGTTGTTGTCGTCCAGCCGCACGACGTCGGCGACGGTGCCGAGCGCAACCAGGTCCAGCAGATCTGCGAGGTTCGGTTCATCGCGGCCGTCAAACCAGCCGCGTGCGCGCAACTCTGCGCGCAGCGCCAGCAACACGTAAAACATCACGCCCACCCCTGCCAGGTTCCTGCTAGGGAAATCGCAGCCCGGTTGGTTCGGATTGACGATACACGCCGCAGCGGGCAGTTGCGCAGCGGGCAGATGGTGATCGGTGATGAGCACCCGAATGCCGAGCTTGCGCGCGGCCTCGACGCCATCGATGCTGGCGATGCCGTTGTCGACTGTGATCAGGAAGTCGGGCCGGCGCTCGGCTGCCAGGGCAACGATTTCCGGCGTGAGGCCGTGGCCGTACTCGAAGCGATTGGGCACCAGGTATTCCACCTGCGCGCCGAGGCTTTGCAGAGCGATCATCCCCAGCGCACACGCCGTGGCGCCGTCGGCATCGTAATCGGCGACGATCAACAGGCGCTGCCCGGCGGCGATCGCATCGGCAAGCAATCGCGCCATCGCGACGCAATTTTTCAGGCGGTCGACCGGAGCCAGCCCATTGAACGAGGTATCGAGCTGCTGCCGAACGCTCACGCCCCGCGCGGCATAAACGCGCGCCAGCACCGGGTGCACGCCGGCGGCGAGCAATGCCTCGAACGCTGTTTGTGGCACGCTGCGGATGACGATGCGCGGAGTGCTCATGCAAGCCGTGACGAGTCGCGCTGGTGCAGTACATTGCGGGCATGGTGAGTCAGCGGCCGTGGCCTCTTCCATATTTGCCAGAGGGCGGAGCGCATGACCGACCACTCGTGTCTGCGGCTATCGGCGACGGTCGCGATCACAGCCTTGCCGATACTACCCGATCGCAACCGTTCGAAAAGCGGTGCGAACCACCGCGTTTCCAGTGTTTCGAGCCCCTCTCGCCAGCCGGCAACGTTGCCGCGCATGAATTCGCGCTCCGCATTTCGAAGATCGACAAGCGTGTTGTTCCCCGCAGCGAATGCGCCGTGGACGGGAAGCGGGGCAGAGTTGATGCCCGCGAGCCTTGCCAGACCCACGGCAAGAGGATCGTCGCCCTGCGTCGCATCGAAGGTGCTGCTGACGACGGCGGGCAGGGTGCCGCCGCCCCAGAGCCACAGACTGTTCACCACCGTTACACCGCGATCCTCGCGCGCCGTGTTGACCGGATGGGCGTGCAGCAGCATCTGCACTTCATTAATAATCCGGTGCCAGCGCAGGCGCTCCTCACCTTCGGGGAGAAGGCGGTTGACATCGCGGCCGATCGCCTGCTTCAGGGTGACGGTGCGGATCTTCGGCGCTTGCGGCATCTTCAAGTACCAGCGTTGCGGATGTGGCGCGTGTACGACAAAACCCTCCGCCTCGAACTGGCGATTGAGCGCCCCGGTCAGTTCGCGCGTTTCGTCTTCGGCGATCTCCAGGGTTTCCGGGGCCAGCAGGATCAGTCTGTCGTTGTGCAAACGCAGATGTACCGGGTCGGCCCGCAACCAGTAGGCTGCGCCGGGTTCTCCGCCGTCACCGGCAAAGGCGAGCGGCGCGACCGGCCAGTCGGTCTGCTTTTGCGCTCCGAAGCGCTCGCAGATCCAGGCGGGCTCATTTTCGCATGAGCCGTCGGCCGCGCTGCCGCGACTCAAGAGCGTTTCCAGCGCCGGCAGCCTCAGTCCGGAATAGGAGTCTGTATCGCCCGTTTCGGGCCAAAACAGGGAAGGAACAAACAGGGTGACGGTGCGCACGGGAGAGAAGACTGGAACTGCGACGAGTTTAGCACGCGATATCGGAGCCGCCGTCGGTGACCGAGTGCGGGCTGCTTAGTCATCCGCGCCGGAATGTGGCAGACTTCGCGTCGCCATCCGATCACGCCATACCGCTTATTTGAACATTTCATGCTGACGCCGTACGAGCTGTTCGTCGGGCTGCGCTACACGCGCGCCAAGCGCCACAATCATTTCATCTCCTTCATTTCCATCACCTCGATGCTGGGCGTCGCGCTGGGCGTCGCAGCATTGATTGTCGTGCTCTCGGTGATGAACGGATTCCAGAAGGAACTGCGCACGCGCATCCTGGGGGTTACTTCGCACGTGCAGATAATGGGACTGGACGGCAAGCTTTCCGATTGGCGGAAAATCGCCGCGGAAGCGCAAAAAAATCCGGACGTGGCCGCGGCTGCGCCGTACATCACGGCGCAGGGGCTGATTTCCAACCGCGGAACCGTGCAGGGCACGCTGGTGCGCGGAGTTCTACCCGCCGCCGAAGCAAAAGTCGCCGACGTAGGCCAGCACATGCGCGCGGGCAGCATCGACCACCTGAGGCCCGGGCGCTTCGGCATCGTTCTCGGCATCGATCTGGCGATGAGCGTGGGCGCCCGCGTCGGCGACAAGATCGTGCTGATCGCGCCGCAGGGACAGGTGACGCCAGCGGGCATCCTGCCGCGGCTCAAGCAGTTCGAAGTGGTCGGCATTTTCGAAGTGGACATGGCCGAATACGACGCCGGCCTTGCGTTCATGCACCTCGAGGACGCGCAGAAGCTCTATCGCCTGGAAGACAGGGTGTCGGGGGTGCGGCTGAAGCTCCACGACCTGTTCAAGGCCCCGCTGGTGGCGCGCGACCTGATGCGCACGCTGAGCAGCGACGTCTATGCCACCGACTGGACGCGCAGCCACGCGAATTTCTTCCGTGCGGTGCAGATCGAGAAGCGGGTGATGTTCATCATCCTGGTGCTCATCGTCGCGGTGGCGGCGTTCAACATCGTTTCCACGCTGGTGATGGCGGTCACCGACAAGCGTGCCGACATTGCCATCCTGCGCACGCTGGGGGCCGCGCCGGGGGAGATCATGCAGATCTTCATCATTCAGGGCGCGTTGATCGGCGCAGTCGGCATGATCGCCGGGGTGGTCGGCGGCGTGCTGCTGGCGGCGAACATTGAGGTCGTGATCCCGGCAATCGAACGCGTCCTGGGCATCCAGTTTCTCGCCAAGGACGTGTATTACATCAGCGACCTGCCTTCCGATCTGCATCTGCAAGACGTGTTGGTGATCGGACTGACGTCGTTCGGGCTGAGCCTGCTGGCGACGATCTATCCCAGCCTGCGCGCATCGCGGGTGAGTCCGGCCGAAGCCCTGCGCTATGAGTGAGGTCGTTGTCTCGTGCCGAAACCTGCAGAAGACCTTCCGCCAGGGCGAGTACGCGGTCCCGGTGTTGCTGGGCATCGACCTCAGCGTCGCGCGTGGCGAAACGGTGGCGATCGTCGGTGCGTCGGGCTCAGGCAAAAGCACGCTGCTGCACCTGCTCGGCGGGCTCGACGCTGTGAGCGCGGGAGAGGTCACCGTGCTCGGCTACCGGCTGGACTCGTTGAACGAGAAGGAAAAAGGAAGGCTGCGCAACCGCGCACTAGGCTTTGTCTACCAGTTCCACCACCTGTTGCCGGAGTTCACCGCGTTGGAGAACGTTGCGATGCCGCTGCTGATCCGGCGCCTTGCCCCGGCAGATGCCGGCAAGCGCGCAGCCAGGATTCTGCAGCGGGTCGGCTTGGGCGCACGCCTGACGCACACGCCGGGAGAACTTTCCGGGGGCGAACGGCAGCGCGCGGCGCTGGCGCGCGCGCTGGTCACCGAACCCGCCTGCGTGCTCGCAGACGAGCCCACCGGCAACCTCGACCGCCACACCGCCGAAGGCATGCTGGACCTGATGCTCGACCTGAACCGCGATCTCGCCACCAGTTTCGTGGTGGTGACTCACGATCCGACGATTGCGGCGAAGATGCAGCGAACGCTGCGATTGGAAGATGGGAGACTGAATCCAGGCTAGAGGCTAGCCTCTAGCCTAGTATTCGACCGGTATCGGATCGAGCGAGCGCCACAGATACCACGCTGCCACGGTGCGCCACGGTTGCCACTCGTTGGCGATCTGGCGCATCTTCAGCTTCGAGAGCGGCTTGCCGTTGTTGTAATGCAGACCTATTGCGCGCTGCAATCCGATGTCGTCCACCGGTAGAATGTTCGGGCGCATCATGAAAAAGATCAGGAACATCTCCGCGGTCCAGCGCCCGATCCCCTTGACCCTGATGAGCTCGGCGATCAGTTGCTCGTCGTCGTGGTCGCTCCAGCGCTCGATCTCCAGCGAGCCGTCGAGAAAATGCCCGGCCAGGTCGATCAGGTAAGTGGACTTATTGCTGGACAATCCGCAGGCACGCAGTTTCGATGGGTCCATGCGCACGATGGTCGCCGGTCCTAGCGATCCGACCGATTCCAGCAGTTTCTGCCACACGCTTTCCGCCGCCTGCACCGATATCTGCTGGCCGATGATGGAGCGTGCCAGCGTCATGAAGGCGTCGCCGCGGCTCTGCAACGGCGGCCCTTCATGGTTGCGGATCAGTACTTTCAGAACGGAATCGCGGCTCGCCAGATCGCGAGTGGCATCATTCCAGTAGGATGGCGTCATGATTCAACAGATGATCGCCTGGTTGCCGAGTCGGACGTCATTGGGGGAGGGGACGTGCCTGATTCGAGTATACACGCCAATCCCGGCAGGCAACAGAACGCGCAGCGCCTGTCATTTTCTTGCAGCGAAGCTACGCATGCGCCGGCGCTTTTTCCACGAAAGCATGACGTGCACACGCCACGCGGCAAGCGCCAGCAGATAGCCGGAAACAGCGAGAATCAGGGCGAGCAGGAACAGGCCGAGCAGGAACGGCTTGCCCATCGCAGCCAGCCAGGTGAGCAGCGCCGGTATCCAATCCACGATCGGCAGCCCGAGCAGATCCAGATCGCCACCGGGGAGAAATTGGCCGTTGCCGCCGGTGACGAACATGCCGAGCTTGTAGGCGATGTAATAAAGCGGAACGATGGTGAACGGGTTGGTGTACCAGGTGAGGAACACGGCCACCGGCAGATTGACGCGGAACAGGATCGCGAGCAGCGCAGCCGAAAGCATTTGCAGCGGTCCCGGTACCAGTCCGCAGAACAGTCCGACGGCCGTGCCGCCCGCCACCGACTTGCGATTGAGGTGCCACAGGTTGGGGTGATGCAACGCCGCGCCGAAAAAACGAATGTGCCGGTATTGGCGGACGCTCTCGTGGCTCGGCAGGTACTTGCGGAAAAACTTGCGTGGCATGAAGGTGGTGAATTGTACCGGAATCGCTCCGTATGATTGTTAACGTTGCCGCCCTGATCGCGGGCGACTGGTGGCTGCATCAACAGCCCCTGCTCCCTGATTTGACCGGCGCCGCGGTACTTGTTCCTTTGGCGGCGCTTTGGCTGCTCGCTGCGCGCAGAAACGGTGCAGCCGCAGGGATGGCGGCACGCGCCGTTGCCGTGGTTGTTTTCGCGATCGCCGGGTATTTCTGGTCGGCCGCGATGGGGCACTGGAGTCTTGCGCGCGCGCTACCGGAACCATGGGAAGGGCGCGATATCGAATTGTCGGGGGTCATCGCCGCAATGACGCAGCCTGCCGAACGCGGGGTACGCTTCGTGTTCGATGTTGAAAAGGTGTATACGCCGGGTGCCGAAGTGCCCCCGCGGATTTCCCTCACCTGGTATCAGTCGGGCGACGCCGCGCAGGTTCCAGACCTGCACCCGGGACAACGGTGGCGCCTGAGCGCGCGCCTGCGACGCCCCCATGGCAACGCCAATCCGGGCGGATTCGATTTCGAGGCGTGGATGTTGGAGCGCGGCATACGCGCGGTCGGATACGTGAGAGCCGATGCGCCGGCGGTCCTGATCGTGGCGTGGGTGAACCGCCTTGCATATGTTCTGGAGCGCACGCGCGAAGCGGTGCGCTCCAGATTGCTGCGTGCGCTCGATGGCCGGCCTTACGCCGGGGTGATCGTTGCCCTCGCGGTGGGCGACCAGCGCGCCATTCCGCCGTCGCAGTGGCGGGTTTTCACGCGCACCGGCGTCAATCATCTGATGAGCATTTCCGGGCTGCACATCACCATGGTCGCGAGCCTGGCGTACTTGCTGGTGCTACGATTGTGGCGCCGGTCGGAAACGCTGACCCTGCGCCTGCCCGCAATGCGCGCAGCCGCCGCCGCCGGCCTTGCGGCCGCGCTTGCCTATGCGGCGCTGTCGGGATTCGCGGTGCCGGCGCAGCGTACCGTTTTCATGCTGGCGATCGTGGCAGTGGCGCTCTGGCTGGGTTGGATGATGCGACCGCTTGCGGTGCTGGCAGCGGCGGCGGCGCTGGTGATCGTCTTCGATCCCATGGCGGTGATTTCCGCCGGGTTCTGGCTGTCTTTTGGAGCGGTCGCGGTGATCATGCTGGCCGGCGGCGGCCGCATTGGCCGGTTTTCCTGGCTGGGCGCGTGGGCGCGAACCCAGTGGGCGGTCACGCTGGCGCTGGTGCCGCTGTTGCTGGCGATGTTTCAGCAAGTTTCGCTGGTGTCGCCGATCGCAAATGCGGTTGCGATTCCGCTGGTGAGTCTGGTCGTGGTGCCGCTCACGCTGTTCACCGCCGTTCTGCCGTTCGATTGGCTTGCGCACGCCGCGCACGCGGTCATGGCGCTTTGCATGAGCCTGCTGGAAACGCTGGACCGTGTACCCGACGCGGCCTGGCAGCAACATGCACCGCCTTCCTGGGCAGTGCCGCTGGCGCTGCTCGGCGCGCTCTGGATATTGCTGCCCCGGGGTTTTCCGGCGCGTTGGGTGGGTGCCGGATTGATGCTGCCGCTGTTCCTGTCGTTGCCGCCGGGGCCCTCGCCAGGCGAGTTGTGGCTGACCGTACTCGATGTCGGGCAGGGGTTGGCGGTGGTGGCGCGCACCCAGGGGCACGCGCTGCTCTACGACACCGGTCCGGCATTTTCGGATCAGGTGAGCGCCGGCGAACGAATTGTGGTGCCTTATCTTCGCGCAAGCGGCGTATACCGCCTGGACGGCGTCATCGTCAGTCACGACGATCTCGACCACAGCGGCGGGGCGCTGGCGGTGTTGCAGGCGATGCCGGTGCAGTGGTTGTCCTCCCCGCTGACCGAGGTTCATCCAATCAACGAAGCAGCGGCACACAGACGGCGGTGCAGCGCCGGAGAGCGCTGGGAGTGGGACGGCGTGGCCTTCGAAATGCTGCATCCCGATGCCGAAAGTTATGATGAATTCGATCTCAAGGACAACGACCGCGGTTGCGTGCTCAGGATCGTTTCGCCCTACGGAGCCGTGCTGTTGCCGGCCGACATCGAACGACGCAGCGAGATCAGGCTGCTGCGCAATTCCTCGGGGCGTTTGTCCGCCGACGTGCTGATCGCACCCCATCATGGCAGCCGCACTTCCTCCACGCCGGAATTCGTGCGCGCGGTAGCGCCGCGGCTGGTCGTCTTTGCGGTCGGATACCGCAACCGTTTCGGGCATCCGCACCCGGCCGTGGTGCGTCGTTACCGCGAACAGGGCAGTGAACTGGTTCGCACCGATCTGGCCGGCGCGGTGCTGGTCAGAATGAGGAGTTCGGGGATCGAAACGTCGGGCTGGAGACAACTCGAACGGCGTTATTGGCAAGGTCGTTGATGTCGGTTATCGGTACATGGTCAAGGTCAGGGAAAACACCCGCGATACCGCATCCGCCGAATGGCTGGAGGTGTTGACGGTCCGTCTGTCGCAGACTGAGCGCGAACTGGTGGTGCGCGCCGATCTCTGGGCGCAGGAGTACTACGCCGACAGCCTGCATCCGGCGGGTACGCGCTGGATAGAGCATGTGCGCGCTGCTGCCGGCATACTCAGCGCGCTGCGCGTCGACGGGGAAGCCATTGCGGGGACTCTTTTGCTCGGAGCACCAGTGGCGTCCCGTGCACAGCGCGAGGCCCTGACGGCGCACTTCGGGCCTGCGATTGCCGCGCTGGTGGAAGGCGTGGCGAGCATGGCGCAGATCCAGGTGCTGCGCGGACGGGTCGAGTCCGGTCCCCGCCAGGCCGACCGAGCGGCGCAGCTCGAGTCGCTGCGCAAGATGCTGCTGGCAATGGTTCAGGATGTGCGGGTGGTGCTGATCAAGCTGGCCGAGCAGGTGCAACTACTGCGGGATCTCGCCGCAACTGGCGACGCGCAGGCTCGCGAGAACGCCGCCGGCGATACCATGGACCTGTTCGCGCCGCTCGCCAACCGGCTCGGCGTATGGCAGATCAAGTGGGAGCTGGAAGACCTGGCGTTCCGCTGCCTCGAGCCGCACACCTACAAGAATCTCGCGCGCCAGCTGGACGAGAAGCGCGTGGATCGCGAGACCTACATCACCAACCTGCTCCAGTTGCTGCGCGCGGAACTCGCAGCCGCCGCCATCGCCGGCGAAGTCGCGGGGCGGCCGAAACACATCTACAGCATCTGGCGCAAGATGCAGAGCCAGGGCGTGGGGCTGGAAGATCTGTTCGACGTGCGAGCGGTGCGGGTACTGGTGAACGACGTCAAGGAGTGCTACGCCGTGCTCGGCCTGGTGCATGACCTGTGGACCCCGGTGCCGCGCGAGTTCGACGATTACATCGCCAGGCCGAAAGCCAATGACTACCGGTCGCTGCATACTGCGGTCGTGGGGCCGGAAGGCAAGGTGCTGGAAGTGCAGATCCGCACTCACGAGATGCACAAGCACGCCGAGCTCGGCGTCGCGGCCCACTGGCGCTACAAGGAAGCGGTCAGGGGCGACGCCGCGTTCGACGATCGCATAGCCTGGCTGCGCCGGATCCTCGATTGGCGAGATGAACTCGCGGACGCGGGCGAGCTGGCCGAATACTTCAAGACCGAGCTGTTCCAGGACAGCGTCTACGTGGTGACGCCGCAAGGGCGGGTGATCGACCTGCCGCGCGGCGCCACGCCCGTCGACTTCGCCTATCACTTGCACTCCGAACTCGGCCATCGCTGCCGCGGCGCCAAGGTCAACGGCCAGATCGTGCCGCTGACCTACGCGCTATCCAACGGCCAGCGGGTGGAAATCATCACCGCCAGGGAAGGTGGCCCGTCGCGCGACTGGCTCAATCCCGCGCTCGGCTACCTCAAGAGCAACCGCGCGCGCGCCAAGGTTCGGCAGTGGTTCAACTCGCAGCAGCTCGAGGAGGCGACCACCCACGGTCGCGCCGTACTGGAACGGGAGCTGTATCGTCTCGGCAAGACCCGCCAGAACCTCGATGAACTGGCGGCGCGGCTGAACTTCGCCAGGGTGGAAGAGTTGTTTGCCGCCTTCGGCCGCGCCGAGGTGACGCCGCGGCAACTGCAGTCCGCGCTCGGCACAGACGAAGTCCCGGTTGCACCGGCAGCCGAGGCCAAGGTGCCCTCGCCGGCCCGGCCCGGCGCCGGCGCAATACTGATCGTCGGCGTAGACAAACTGCTCACCGTCCTGGCGCGCTGCTGCAAGCCCGCGCCACCGGACCCCATCGTCGGTTTCGTCACCCGTGGACGCGGGGTGACGGTGCACCGGCGGGATTGCAGGAACGTCGCGCGCCTGGCAGCGGAACGCGTGATCGCGGCCGATTGGGGAAAGACCGGGGAAGCTCGCTTTCCGGTGGACGTGGAGATCATCGCCGGTTCTCACCCTGCGCTGCTGCGCGACATTCTCGAAATTTTCACGCGCGAGAAAGTGCGGGTCACCACCAGCAAGTCGGTGGGCCACGATCTCAACGCCAGGATCGCGTTCACTCTGGAAGTCGAGGGCTTGCCGCAACTCAAGCGCCTGCTCGCGCTGGTCCGGGACGTTCCCGGCGTGGAGTCGGCGCGGCGCCGATAAGAAGTTTGAACGGGCTTATCCTTTCGGCTAGAATCCGCCCTTCATTAGGCGCGTAGCTCAGCTGGTTAGAGCATCACCTTGACATGGTGGGGGTCGTTGGTTCGAGTCCAATCGCGCCTACCAACTTCCGCGGGGAGCAGAAGAAACGTGGGTATCCGAACTTGCACGATCGGGCCTGTGCAGTATCGTCGCTGAACCTGTTTTTCCCTTAACGAAAAAGTGCGGATCGGCCGCACTTTTTTTTTACACCGAACCAGACCACCAACCATGCCTCTCGTCCGATTGCCAGACGGTTCGCAAAAAACCTTCGACAAACCGGTCACGGTCGCCGAAGCGGCGGCTTCGATCGGCGCGGGACTGGCGCGTGCCGCGCTCGCCGGCCGCGTCAACGGCAAGCTGGTCGACACCTCGTACCTGATAGACCGGGACGCCGACCTCGCGGTGGTCACCGACAAGGATCCCGACGGGCTGGAGATCCTGCGCCACTCGACCGCACACCTGCTTGCCCACGCGGTCAAGGAACTCTATCCCGACGCGCAGGTCACCATCGGCCCGGTCATCGAGGACGGCTTCTATTACGATTTTGCCTACAAACGCCCCTTCACTCCCGAGGACCTTGCCGCGATCGAAATGCGCATGGCGGAAATCGCCAAGCGCGACATCAAGGTCGAGCGGCGGGTATGGGATCGCACCGAGGCGATCAGCTTTTTCAGGAACCAGGGCGAACACTACAAGGCGCAGATCATCGAGGCGATCCCGGGCGAGGAGCCGATTTCCCTGTATACCCAGGCGAACTTCACCGATCTGTGCCGCGGCCCCCACGTGCCTTCC
>JBOIFZ010000263.1:0-9901 GCA_050741735.1 Burkholderiales bacterium | reverse complement strand
ACGTTGGGCAGCAGCAGTGCCCGGCCCTGGGGCAGGCGCTCCTGGGCGGCACGGTACTGGGCCTTGGCCGAGGCATACACCGCGTCCTGCAGCAACGCCTCCCGGTACACCGCAAGCAGGTCGGCGGATAGCGCCGGACCGGCCGCAAGCAATGCCGTGGCCAAAATCGAAATGCGTTTCATCGAATCCTCCCTTTTTTTTCCATGCTGATTACTTTCGCCGGCTGTACGCTGATGTTCTGCTCACGGCCGCGCGGCACGAGTCCGTTGGTAATCATGTCCAGATGTTGTTCCAGGTATCTGTCCGCATCGATGTGCTTGCCGTCGCAGAAGTCGAACGAGTGCCGCCACAGCAGCAGGAACACCATGGGCGCGAGAATCAGCCGCATGGCGTAATTGGCATCCATGGACCTGAACTCGCCGCTTTTCATTCCGGTTTCCAGCACGCTCTGCATTAACCGGTGGCCGCGGCTGATGACCTCGTCGTAATAGAATTTTCCGATCTCGGGAAAGTTCCGGCACTCCGAGAACATCAGCTTCGGAATGCCGCCGAGCTTGGTATTCCCAATGGACTCCCACCAAGCGAACACGATCTGCCGCATCAATTCATGGGCCGGGCCCTGATGTTCTTCCAGCAGGCGTTCGCCGCGTTCGATCAGCGGCACGATCCCGGAGCGGATGACCGCCTTGAACAGCTCTTCCTTGCTCGAGAAATACAGATAAAGCGTGCCTTTGCTGACACCGGCCCTGGCTGCCACGTCATCCAGCCGCGTCGCGGCATAGCCGCGTTCGACGAACAGGTCGAGCGCGGCGGCCATCAGTTCCGCCGGTCGCGCCTCCTTGCGGCGGGTCCAACGCCGATCCTGTCTAGGCTGTGGATTCATCATGCTTGTGTAAATGACTGTGCGGTCAGTAATATACACGCGCCAGTCAAATGTTCAACCTCTTTATCTCACCTGATTGGCCGTTCCGGCCTTTACATCACTGTGGTGCCGATTCGGCGCTTATAATTTTCCGGTTGCAATTTGTCGGGCGAGCC
This sequence comes from Burkholderiales bacterium, assembly GCA_050741735.1. Classification (GTDB taxonomy): domain Bacteria; phylum Pseudomonadota; class Gammaproteobacteria; order Burkholderiales; family JACQAP01; genus JACQAP01. The sequence continues at coordinate 8,863 of JBOIFZ010000263.1, read as the reverse complement.
CATAAATGCTAGGGATCGTTTTCGGGACACAGCCATGAATTCAGTCAGGGCACCGGCGGTTGCCGGCGCCTTCTATCCGGGCGCCGCGGACACACTGCGGGCGCAGGTTGCGGCGCTGCTGGCGGTCGCGACGCCGCCCAGGCAACAACGACCCAAGGCGTTCATCGCGCCTCACGCCGGTTATGTTTATTCGGGTCCGGTGGCGGCGAATGCCTACGCGCTGCTGGCACCGTTTCGCAGCGACTACTCCCGCGTCGTGCTACTCGGCCCGGCCCACCGTGTCTACGTGGGTGGACTGGCGCTGCCCGCAGCCGATGCCTTTGCCACACCGCTGGGCGAAATCGCTCTGGACCGTGAAGCGATCGCGGCGATCCGGCATCTGCCGCAAGTTTGTATCAGCGATGAGGCGCACGCACACGAACATTCGCTGGAGGTGCACCTGCCCTTCCTGCAGCAGGCACTCGCCGGATTCACGCTGGTGCCCCTTGCAGTTGGCGAAGCCTCTGCCGAACAGGTTGCCGAAGTGCTCGGCCTGCTTTGGGGCGATGACCGTACGCTGATCGTCATCAGCTCAGACCTTTCCCATTACCTGCCCTATGCGCAGGCTAAAACGATCGACGAGCAAACCGCACGCATGGTCCTGAACATGGCACCGCAGCTCAACCACCAGCAGGCCTGCGGTGCCACGCCGGTCAATGGTCTGTTGCTGGAAGCGCGTGGCCGCGGGCTGAGCCCGGAACTGCTGGACCTGCGCAACTCCGGCGATACCGCCGGCGACAAGAGCAGGGTGGTGGGATACGCCTCGTTTGCGTTTTACGACCAGGCGTCCGCCCGGGAACAGCAAGACGACGAACAGGAACGCGCCGACGGCCGGGTCCTCGTTTCGATCGCACGCTCCTCGATCGCCGGCAGCTTCGGCATCCGCACTTCCGTGCACGAAGACGCACCGTTCCTGCACCGCCCGGGAGCATCTTTCGTGACCCTGAAAAGCGAGAACCTGCTGCGTGGCTGCATCGGCAGCCTGCAGGCGCACCGCATGCTAGTCGAGGACGTGAAGGCAAACGCCCGCGCCGCGGCGTTCCACGACCCCCGCTTTGCGCCGCTTTCCTTTGACGAATTGTCCTCCACGAAAATCGAGGTGTCGGTGCTGTCGGCGCTCGCGCCGCTGGCCTTTCGCAACCAGGACCATGCGCTCGCGCAGTTGCGTCCCGGCGAGGATGGGGTGGTGCTCGAATTCGGGCGCCATCGCGGCACCTTCCTTCCCCAGGTGTGGGAAAACCTGCCATCGCCTGCCTCGTTCCTCGGCGAACTCAAGCGCAAGGCCGGCCTGCCGCGGGACTTCTGGGACGACGGCATCCGGCTGTCCCGCTATACCGTGTCGAAGTGGACCGAGTCGGAGGAATGTCTTTGAACGCGCCTGAACTGCGGCCTTATCCCGGACGCTGGTGGCACATGCTCGACGACGGCCGGCTGCAGTGCGACCTGTGCCCGCGCGACTGCCGGCTCCACGAAGGCCAGCGCGGCGCCTGCTTTGTGCGCCAGCGCCTGGACGATCGCATGGTGCTCACCACCTACGGCCGTTCCTCCGGATTCTGCATCGATCCGATCGAGAAGAAACCGCTGAATCACTTCTACCCCGGATCAGCCGTGCTGTCCTTCGGCACCGCGGGCTGCAACCTCGCGTGCAAGTTCTGCCAGAACTGGGACATTTCCAAATCGCGCGACATGGACCGCCTGATGGATCAGGCCGGCGCCGAGGACATCGCGGCCGCAGCGGAACGTTCCGGCAGCCGGAGCGTGGCGTTCACCTACAACGACCCGGTGATCTTTGCGGAATATGCGATGGACGTGGCCGACGCCTGCCATGCGCGCGGCATCCAGACCGTGGCGGTGACCGCGGGCTACATGCACGACGCGCCGCGCCGGGAGTTCTACGCCAAGATGGACGCAGCCAACGTGGACCTGAAGGGATTCACCGACGAGTTCTACGTCAGGCTGACGGGGTCGAAACTGCAGCCGGTGCTTGACACGCTCAAGTACCTGCGACACGAAACCGATGTCTGGTTCGAGATTACCACGCTGCTGATCCCGACCAAGAACGACTCAGACGAGGAACTTTACCAACTTTCGAAATGGGTGGCGAACGAACTGGGCACCGACGTGCCGCTGCACTTCACCGCGTTCCACCCGGACTACAAGCTCGACGATCTGCCGCCGACCCCGCCAGCCACGCTGACCCGCGCGCGCAAGTTCGCCATCGGCGAGGGGCTGAAGTACGTGTACACCGGCAACGTGCACGACATGGAAGGCGGCACCACGTTCTGTACCGGCTGCGGCACCGCGCTGATCGTTCGCGACTGGCACCGCATCATGAGGTACCGCCTAGATCCCCAGGGCAAATGCCTGGCCTGTGGGACTGCGGCCGCGGGACGCTTCGAGAATTTCACCAAAGCCTTCGGCCCCCGTCGCATCCCCATCTCCATCCACGCAATCTGAAGTCCAGTTCTACACCACAAAGATGCAAAGACGATTCACACCACAAGGCTTACCACGAAGGCACGAAGACACACGAAGAACGACAAAAGATCGGAGGACTCAATTGATTCGACTGTTGTCCCGATCCCACGCAGGAATCATACGGAAGCCATGAACCGAGACGCCGGCGCGAGGATGCAAACATAAGAAATTCCAGCAAAAAACCTATAGAAAATTTTACGCTCTCGCATTTCTTCGTGTTTCTTCGTGTTCTTCGTGTCTTCGTGGTGAGATTTTCGGTTTTCTTTGCGCCTTTGCGGTGAAAAGGTCTTAATCTTTCAGGGCAGCAAGAACGTCGGCGTCGGAGACCTGCTCGAAGCGCCGGAAGAACTGCCCCACCGAGTGGAAGTTGTCGGGCGCTTCCAGGCACACCATCTGGTCGCAGTGGCGCGACACTTCGTCAATTGTTTCCGGCGGCGCCACGGGTACCGCGCAGATCAACTTGGCCGGATTGCGCGCGCGCAATGCATGCAGCGCCGCGATCATGGTGGCGCCGGTGGCGAGTCCGTCGTCCACCACGATGACGATTCGGCCCTGAGGGTCCGCCGCCGGGCGGACTGCGGCGTAAGCGGCGCGCCGGGCCTTCAGCACTTCGACCTGCGCCCGCGTCTCCTGCTCCAGGTACGCCGCATCGGCGCCGGCGCTGCGCGCGTGGGCGGCCACTTGCGACCAACCGGTCTCGTCTACCGCGCCGATTGCAAACTCCGGGTTGCCTGGCGCGCCGAGCTTGCGCACCAGCGCCACGCCCACTTCGCCCGCAAGCTTCCCGGCGATGACGCGCGCCATCGGCACCGCGCCGCGCGGAATGCCCAGCACCAGGGGATACAGGCCGCGATATTTCCCGAGTTCCGCGGCAAGCCGGATCGCGGCGTCGTGGCGATCGGCGAACATCAAGAAAAATGTTAGGGCAGGACCGACGCGTTGACTTTGTCGGCGTGCGATCTGACCTGCCTGGAAATGAAACGCTCCGCTGCCTGCACGGTGTTGGCGATCAGCATGGTGATGGTCATCGGACCGACCCCACCCGGCACCGGCGTGACGAATGCGGCCCTTTGTCGCACGCCTTCGAAGTCGACGTCGCCGACGAGTTTGCCGTCGGGCAAGCGGTTGGTGCCAACGTCGATGACGGTCGAACCCGGTTTGATCATGTCGCCGGTGATCATTCTTGGTTTTCCGGTGGCCACCACCAGGATGTCCGCAAGCGAAGTGAATTGTTTCAGATCGCGCGTCTTCGAGGTGCAGATGGAGACCGTCGCGCTGCGCGCCAGGAGCATCAGCGCCATCGGCTTGCCGACGATGTTGCTGCGGCCGATCACCACCGCGTTACTCCCTTCAATCGGGATCTTGTAGTAATCCAGCAGCGCCATCACGCCATAAGGGGTACACGGCGGGAACACCGCGCCCCCGGAGACCAGGCCGCCGAGGTTGTAGAGATGAAATCCGTCGGCGTCTTTTTCCGCCGAGATGACCTCCAGCACCCTGCCGTTGTCGAAATGGGAAGGCAGCGGAAGCTGCACCAGGATGCCATGGATCTTCCGATCGCGATTCAGTTCCTCGATTTTGGCCAGCACCGTCTCCTGCGGAACGTCCGCGGGAAACTGGTGCACCTCGGAATACAGCCCGACTTCGCCGCAGGCCTTGACCTTGCTGCGCACGTACACCTGCGAAGCGGGGTTGTCGCCGACCAGGATCACCGCCAGCCCCGGGGTCACGCCGCGCGTTTTGAGCGCCTCGACGCGTTGCTGCCACTGCGAGCGGATCGCCTTTGAAACCGCGACGCCGTCCATGAGGGTCGCTGTCATGGGGAAACCCGGTGACAAGTGACGAGGGACGAGGGACGGGCAAAAACGAGTGCTGCGTGCTGAGGACTGAGTGCTGAGAAACGGCGAGGACTCGGGACTCGGGACTCAGTAGAACCGATGGCTGTTAACCCTGTGGAGAACAAACCAGTCCTTTCCTCTTTCCTCACGTCTTTTTCCTCTGTTTTTCGCGGCACTCAGCACTCGCTCTTCACTCGTCACTTGTCACTCGTCACTCGTCACTTTCTCTATCTCCGCAAGCGTCGAAAAGAACACCGGTCCGCGGCCCATGTCCGCTTCGCGCTGGCTCACCAGCGCGTTTACGTTGACCCCGCCGCGTTGCCTGGATCCCTGCAACTGCTTTTGCGCGCCGATCACGCCCGGGAGCAGTCCATCGACGATGAGCGCATGGCCGAATACTTCGCCGCGGTCGTTGTACAGGCGGCAGTAGTCGCCGTTCTCGATTCCCCGCGCCATGGCGTCCGCGGCGCTGACCTCGAAGGTCGGGCGCGCCATCATTTCCTGCAGCCGCGGCACGTGCTGGAAACTCGCGCCGATGAAATAATGCGTCGCCGCGCTGATCACCTGCAGCGGATGCCGGCTGCTCGCCGCGGCGCTGGACAACCCTTCGGTTTCGTCGACGTGAGCGGGCAGCGGATCGACACCAAGATCCCTGAGGGCTTCGGAATAGATTTCGATTTTGCCCGAAGGGGTCGGCCACTTGCCGCTGTTTACGCCCCATCTGCGCGGAGAATCCGTGTTGGCGCGCGCCCAGCCGTTGCGCTGGAGTTGCTCGAAACTCACGCCCTCGAACAATGCGTTGACTTCCGGGTCGATCAGCTCGCGGATCATGTCTTCGTCCGACTGCGAGAAGCACGGTTCGTCGTAGCCCATGGTGCGCGCCAGCCGGCGGAACATTTCCGCGTTGTCCAGGCTCTCGCCCTGTTTCTCGATCGCCTGCTCGGAAAGGCTGAAGTAGTAGTTGCCGTAAGCGGCAAGCAGGTCCACATGCTCGAGCGCGGTATCGGCGGGCAGCACGATGTCGGCGTAGGACGTGGTGTCGCTCCAGAAAGTGTCGTGCACCACAGTGAACAAGTCGTCGCGCGCCAGGCCTTTGCGCGCCGCGGTCGTGTCCGGCACGCAGTTGGCCGGATCGGCGTTCCAGCAGAACAGCGTCTTGATCGGCGGGTTCAGGACCGGATCGTTGAGCGCGTTTCCCAGCTGGATCATGTTGATGGTGCGCGGCTTGCGCCCGGCCAGCAGATCGGTGCGCTGCAGTTTACGCAGATCCACCCGGCGCATCTCGCCTCCGGTGGACATGCACACGCCGCCCTTGCCGCGCACTGCCCCGGTGATAACAGGCAGCAGCTTGATCGCCTTGGTCATCATCCCGCCGTTGTCGTGACGCTGTATGCCCCAGTTCAGTCGTATGAAGGACTGTCTTGTGCCGCCGTAGAGCAGCGCCAGCTTTTCCACGACCGCCGCCGCTATCCCGGTGATCGCTTCGACCCGTTCGAGCGGATACTCGGGCAGGCGCTCCTCGAGCAGCTTTTCCCAGCCCACCGTGTGGCTGCGCAGGAAATCCAGGTCGTGAAGCCCGCGATCGACGATGATTTTCATCATGCCCAACGCCAGCGCCGCATCGGTGCCGGGCCGGGGCTGGATATGCCAGTCGGCGAACGCCGTGGTGCGCGTGACGCGCGGATCGATGGCGATGATTCTCGCGCCGTTGTCGCGTGCCGCATTGACGAAGGGCATCGCGTGCACGCCGGTGGACACCAGATTGGTGCCCCACAGGATCACCACGTCCATTTGCGGCAGGTCTTCGATGTTGGCATCGCCCACCCGCCCGAAGGTGTGCATTTCGGCCGCGGCGCCGGCGGCGGTACAGATGGTACGTTCCAGCCGCGCCGCGCCCATCTTGTTGAAAAAGCGTTCGCCCATGCCGAGGAAACCGAGCATGCCCAGCGTGCCCGAGTACGAGAAAGGCTGGACGGCTTCCGCGCCATGCTCGGCCACGACTGCCTTCAGCCTGGCGGCGACCTCGCCGAGCGCCTCATCCCAGGTGATGCGCTGGAACTTCGCCCCGGGTCCCTTGGGTCCGCTCCTGCGGTGCGGGAAAAGCACCCGACGGTCGTTGTAAACCAGATCGAGGTAATGATTGACCTTGTTGCAAAGGTAACCGCGCGTGACCGGGTGCGTGGGGTCGCCTTCGACCTTGATCGCGCGCCCCGACACGGTGTCCACGGTGACCCGCATAAGGCAGGCGTCCGGGCAGTCGTGCGGGCAGGCCACTCGCGCCACGCGCAGTCTGTTCTCTACCGCTTCCCTGACGACGCCCATCGGTACCTCGCTCGAATCGGGATTGTGCGATATTGTACCTCCCCGCCCGGCCCTGCCGCGCGGCGCCCACCATAACAGAACAATTCAGAGGAATTTATGCAGCACTTCCGCGCGTTTCTTGCGCTGGCATTCGCCGCCAGTCTCAACCTCACCTCGACCGCGGAAGCAAGGCTCACGCGGCTGGAAATCAACAAGCGCGAGATTGTCGCCGACGGCATTGCCTTCGGAACCGCCGGTGCCTACGAGAAGCTCACCGGCCGCGCCTGGTTCGAGGCCGACCCCGCTCTCGAGCGCAACGCCGCGGTATTCGACATCGACCGCGCGCCGCGAAATGGCAGAGGCGCGGTCGAGTTTTCCGCCGATATGGTGATCCTCAAGCCGGTGGACATGGCGAAAAGCGTGGCCACGCTGTTCTTCGAGGTCAACAACCGCGGCCGCAAGATTTCCTTCGGGCGCATGCACGACACCGCATCGGACGCCAACATGAACGACCCGATGGCGGCGCGGGATTTCGGCAACGGCTTCCTGATGAAACGCGGTTACGTGCTGGCCTGGGTCGGCTGGGGCGCGGACATCGCGCCCGGCGACAACCGCCTGACGGTCGACTTCCCGGTCGCACACGAGAACGGCAAGCCGGTGGCCGAACGCATCCTCACCGAATTCTCGGATCGCAATTTCAACGGCGGCAAACCCACTTCGCTGCCGCTGTCCGGCAGCGCGGCGTTCAAGTCCTTCCCGGCGGTGTCCACGGACAGGAAGGAAGCGCAGGCGGAGCTGTACGTGCCCGCCAGCGATTCGCCGCGCCCGAGCGGCCCCGACATTCCGCGCGGAGAACCGGCGAGCGACGACGAATGGGCGTTTGCCGATTGCCCGGATGGCTGGCCCGGCAAACCCAGCGTCGAACATATCTGCCTGAAGAGCGGATTCCGCAACGACCGCAATTACCATTTGCTTTATCGCGCCACCGATTCGCCGGTGATGGGACTGGGCTACCTCACCAGCCGGGACTTCGTTTCCTTCCTGAAGAACGACGAAAAGGACGGCGCCGGCAATCCGAACCCCGTTTTCGGCATCAGGACCACGCTGTGCCAGGGCATTTCGTCTTCGGGAATGTACCTGCGCGACTTTCTCTACCACGGCTTCAATGTCGACGAGAAAGACCGGCGGGTGTGTGACGGCATGCACATCCACGTCGCCGGGGTGCAAAAGCTATTCCTCAACTATCGGTTCGCGCAGCCCAATGCCTTCACCCAGCAGCACCGCGAGCGCTTCGTTCCGGACACCAACTTCCCGCGCCAGTACGCCGTGCGCATCAACCCTGTCACCAATACCCCCGACGGCATCCTCAAGCGCCCGCTGACCGACCCGAAGATCATCCACACCGACACGTCGAACGAGTACTGGCAGTTCCGAGCCTCGCTCACCGGTGCGAGCGAAGGCGGGACCATGGACTTCAACGAATCGTCGCGGGTGCGCCGATACCTGCTTTCCAGCTTGCAGCACGGCAGCTTCAAGTCCGATGCGGCACATCGCGGCATCGGCAACCGTCAGTGCGAACACCTTAGCAACCCGGTGCACCCCGGTCCGCTGCTGCGCGCATTGGTGGTGGCGCTGGACGACTGGGTGACGAAGAACACGGCGCCGCCGCCCACCAGCGTGCCCCGAGTCGCGGATGGCACGCTCGTGCATGCTTCCGGACTGAAGCTGCCGAAGATTCCCGGACTGACTTACCAAGGCCTTTACAACGGCTCCGGAGACCGCAATTTCGGCCCGCGGGTGCGCGGAAATTCCGGCGTGATCGACTTGTTGATTCCCGAAACCGCAGCCACCCACAAGGTCCTGGTGCCGCAGGTGGATGCGATCGGCAATGACATTGCCGGTGTCCGCCATCCCTTCATCGAGGCGCCGACCGCGACGTTGCTGGGCTGGAACACCCGCACCGCGGAGTTCGGCGGCCCGGACCTGTGCGACCTGCTTGGCTCGATGATTCCGTTGCCAAAGACCCGGGCTGAGGCGCAAGCCAAGGGCGACGCGCGTCCGTCGCTCGATGAACTGTACGGCACGCACGACGGCTACGTGCGCAAGGTCGCCGATGCGGCAAGAAAACTGCAGGAGCAGCGGCTGATGCTGCCAGAAGACGTGGGGCTGGTGATTCAGGAGGCCGAAGCCGGCGACGTGCTGCGTTA
>JBOIFZ010000262.1:0-2780 GCA_050741735.1 Burkholderiales bacterium | reverse complement strand
ACGTTGGGCAGCAGCAGTGCCCGGCCCTGGGGCAGGCGCTCCTGGGCGGCACGGTACTGGGCCTTGGCCGAGGCATACACCGCGTCCTGCAGCAACGCCTCCCGGTACACCGCAAGCAGGTCGGCGGCGAATGCGCAGTGACCCGCTGCAATGACCAGCATCAGTGTCAGTGACGTGGTTGTGGATTTCTTCATGTTCCGGATTTCCTGTTTTTCAGGTTTGCCGGCTACCGCATTGGCGCAGCGCCGGTTTGGTTTTTGATCGGTGGTCCGGCACTGCTCGACCGCAGACGGACTTCAGAACACGAAGCGTTCCGGCTGCTTGACGTTTCTGAGCGGCGGGATGCTGGTTTCGAACAGGCCCACCGAATTGAATGCTCCGGCGGCCACCCTGTTGATAAGCGTTGCCGTCATCACCGGTTCCTCCCCGACGACCGCGAGCAGCCGACCACCGTCAGCGAGCTGGTGCCGGAAGGACTCCGGCAACACCGCTACCGATCCGGTCAGCAAAATGGTGTCGTAAGGCGCCAGTGCCGGCCACCCTTCGGCCGCGTCGCCGATGAGGAGCTGCACATTCCCGAATCCATGCCCCGCAAGTTTGCGCGCGGCGGACTGGCTGAACTCGGGGATTCTTTCCACGCTCACCACTTGGCCGCCCAGTCTCGACAGCAGCGCGGTGACATAGCCGCTGCCGGTTCCTACCTCGAGGATCTTGTCGGTCTTGCGGATGCCCAATTCCTGCAGCATGCGCGCTTCGACTTTGGGCGCGAGCATGACTTCTCCGTGACCCAGCGGGATTTCCATGTCGGCAAAGGCCAGCGCGCGGTACTTCTCGGGCACGAACTCTTCGCGCTTGATCGTCAACAGCAGATCCAGAACGGTCTGATCCAGCACTTCCCATGGACGGATCTGGCTCTCGACCATGTTGAAGCGCGCCTGTTCCAGATTCATGACCGCTGCTCGTGCCGCGAAGTTTTTTGAAGGCTTGCAATTATCACACAATTCAATTAGCGTCAGCATTGCGTTGGGGGTCCTCCGCGCCATTCGTTTTCGCAGACGCGTGTGCAACGTTGATGCGAAAACGAGTGGCCGGGTGGTGAGAAAAACCCTTCGGACCTGTACGGGTAATGCCGATGCAGGGAAGCGCCCCGAGTTTTATTCCTCGCGCTTCCTTTTCCTTGTCAGTTTTGCGGAGCGCGCCATGAATGCCAATCCCAGGTTTCTGAACGCCACGGCCCACGTCGACGAGGCCGCGATCAAGCCTTTGCCGAGTTCACGCAAGGTGTACGTGCAGGGCTCGCGCGCGGACATCCGCGCGCCGATGCGCGAAATCAGCCAGAGCGACACGCCGGCGAGTTTCGGCGCCGAGCACAACCCGCCGATCTTCGTCTACGACACCTCCGGCCCCTACACCGACCCCGGCGCCGCCATCGACATCCGCAATGGCCTGCCGCCGCTTCGGGAAGAATGGATCGCGGAGCGCAACGACACCGAAACGCTGGCCGGACCATCATCGATTTTTGGACGCGTGCGCCTGCAGGATCCAGCGCTGGCGCAGATGCGCTTCAACCTGAAGCGCACACCGCGACGCGCAAAATCCGGCATGAACGTGACCCAGATGCACTACGCGCGCCGCGGCATGGTCACCCCCGAAATGGAGTTCATCGCCATCCGCGAGAGCCAGCGCCGCGACCAGCTTTCGGATCTGATGACGCGGCAGCATCCGGGAGAGTCCTTTGGCGCCGCGCTTCCGAAATTGATCACGCCGGAGTTCGTGCGCGCTGAGGTGGCGCGTGGGCGCGCCATTATCCCCGCGAACGTCAACCATCCGGAATCCGAGCCGATGATCATCGGCCGCAACTTTCTGGTGAAGATCAACGCCAATATCGGAAATTCGGCGCTCGGGTCCAGCATCCAGGAAGAAGTCGAGAAGATGACCTGGGCGATCCGCTGGGGCGGCGATACGGTAATGGATCTTTCGACCGGCAAGCACATCCACGAGACCCGGGAGTGGATCGTCCGTAACGCGCCGGTTCCGATCGGCACCGTGCCGATCTACCAGGCGCTCGAGAAAGTGGACGGCAAGGCCGAGGAGCTGACCTGGGAGATTTTCCGCGACACGCTCATCGAGCAGGCCGAACAGGGCGTCGACTACTTCACCATCCATGCCGGCGTGCGCCTTGCCTACGTCCCGCTGACCGCAAAGCGGATGACCGGCATCGTCTCGCGCGGCGGTTCGATCCTCGCCAAGTGGTGCCTTGCGCATCACCAGGAAAACTTCATCTACACCCGGTTCGAGGACATCTGCGAGATCATGAAGGCCTACGACGTGTCCTTTTCGCTCGGGGATGGGCTGCGCCCCGGCTCGATCTACGACGCCAATGACGAAGCGCAGCTCGGCGAATTGAGGACGCTGGGCGAACTCACCCAGGTCGCCTGGAAGCACGACGTGCAGGTCATGATCGAAGGCCCCGGCCACGTGCCCATGCACCTGATCAAGGAGAACATGGACCTGCAGTTGAAGCTGTGCCACGAGGCGCCGTTCTACACGCTGGGACCGCTTACCACCGACTTCGCTCCCGGTTACGATCACATCACGTCGGCGATCGGCGCGGCGATGATCGGCTGGTATGGCACCGCGATGCTGTGCTACGTCACGCCCAAGGAGCATCTCGGCTTGCCGGACAAGGACGACGTCAAGGACGGCATCATCGCTTACAAGATCGCCGCGCACGCGGCAGATCTGGCCAAAGGCCACCCCGGCGCACAGGTCCGCGACAA